>MKRS01000583.1 GCA_001897035.1 Bacteroidales bacterium 45-6 | reverse complement strand
TGAAATACTTCCTGATCTCAACCAAGGAAGGATTTTTCAGGTGTTCGATGGTGCCGATGGTAGTTTGCAAACCGTAGTTGTGCTTCTTGAACAGTTCGGCAAACAAGGTTTCAAATACCTGCGTGCCATCGTCGTCCAAGCCCCGGTTTTTCTCTTCGTAAACGGCTTCCAGCTCGGTGTGGAAAATACGCAGCACAGGCTGGCGGAAGCGTTCGGCCTGCACGGCGATGTACTTGTCGAGCGAACCGGCCGGCACATCGTCGGTATAAACGGTTTGTTCAAAAGAAGTGAAGGCGTTGGTTCCCTGCGCGCCCATGCCCGACATCATCTTGTCGTATTCGTTGGCAATCGAATATTTACTTGCCACTCCCGAGACGGAGTCGATCTGGTGGTAAATAGCCTTGCGCCGGGCTTCGTCCTTGGTCTTGTTATACTGTTCGTAGAGCGCGTCGATCTTGTCCAATTCGGGTTTCTCCTTGCTCCAGTCGAGAGTGCCATATTTATCGGTACCCTTAAACATCATGTGTTCGAGGTAATGTGCCAACCCAGTGTTGGTGGCGGGATCGGTTTTGCTTCCGGCTTTCACGGCCACATAGGCCTGTATCCGGGGTTCTTTCTTCGTGGGGCTCAGGACAACGGTGAGCCCATTCTTCAACGTATAAAAACGACTGTGTGTCGGGTCGTTCGTAACGTACTTATAGGTGTATCCGTTGCTTTCAGCCTGCTTCCACTCGTAGGTTTGCCCAAAGGAAAAGAGGGTGATTGCAACAAATAGCAACACAGTAGATATTCTTTTTAGCATATTCGGAAAATGTATTTGTTAATTACTAACACAAATTAAAGGAATATGTATGAAAAGAAAGAATTTACACGACAAAAAGTATGTGTCGGAAATTATTTTTTTATAAATTCCGAAGGGTTTCCCTATTTATGGGGATAAATGAAGTAAGAATGTTCGCCCAGCTTGGGTTATATATCTTCTTTCCTATGCCTAAAAAGCTTTAGTTCGGCGCCCGCTTGTAGAGGAACCAGGCGATGACCGCGAAGATGACATTGGGAATCCAAACGGCAATCATCGGACTCACAAAACCCGATGCGGCAAAAGTGGAACTCAAGGTCATGAAAAGAATGTACGACACACTCAACAGCAGTCCCAGTCCGATGTTCACACCCATCCCCCCCTTGATTTTGCGGGAAGAGAGCGAAGCCCCGATCACAGTGAGGATGAAAGCCGAAAAGGCGGAAGCAAACCGCTTATAGTATTCTATTTCAAAATCTTGTATATTGCCGATACCCCGTGTTTTTTGACGGGAGATGTAACTCCGCAGGCGAGTCGTGGTCATTTGCTCGGCATCGTTGGACGAGATAACAAAATCCTGAGGGATGATGGAGATGGTGGTGTCCAATTGCTGCCCGAACTTGTTTTTTTCGCGCGCACCCTCCATCGTGCGTACATTGTAGTTGTAAACCGTCCAACTGTAGCCCGAATTGTACTTAATGCGCTCGGCTGTCAAACGGGAAACCAGCTCGTTTTTCTTGAACTTGTCCAAAGAAAACGAATAGCCCATCTTCTCGTTGGCATTGTAGCGGTCTATGTAGGCAATCACACCGGGTTTCACCATCAGCTGTACCCTGTTGGCGTAGTCTTTCTTTTTTTTACGGATGTATCTTTCCTGGAAATTAATACGGACAACATTGGCCGGAGGGATCACATATCCGCCCAAAATAAAGGTGGAAAGGGCAATCACCAACGCCGAAATAAGGTAAGGCCTTAGCATACGCTTGAAGCTGATGCCGGTGGAAAGCATGGCGATCACCTCCGAGTTGTCGGCCATTTTGGAGGTGAAATAAATCACCGAAATAAACACAAACAAGGAGCTGAATAGATTTGTGTAATAGGGAACAAAATTCACGTAGTACTGAAAAATGATAGCCATCAGCGGCGCGTCGTTGCGGATGAACTTGTCCAACTGCTCGTTCACGTCGAACACAACGGCAATGGAAATTATCAGGATGATCGAAAAGACGAAAGTCCCGAGAAATTTCTTGATTATGTATTTGTCCAATATCGATAACATAACTCCGATGTTTCGTTTTCAAGTTTATCTAAAAACCTTTTTATACAATTAAATCCTGCGCGAAATGGCATCGATGATCGAGCCTTTCCACGCCACAAAATCACCTGCAACAATGTGTTTACGGGCCTCTTTCACCAGCCAAAGGTAGAAAGCGAGGTTGTGGATGGAAGCTATCTGCAAGGCTAAAATTTCATTCGCGATGAACAAGTGGCGAAGATACGCCTTCGAATAGAGCGTGTCCACCACCGACGCACCGTCTTCTTCTATCGGCGAAAAGTCGTTGGCCCACTTCTGGTTGCGCATGTTCAGAATCCCGTTTTTCGTAAAAATCTGTCCATTACGCCCGTTTCGGGTGGGCATGATGCAGTCAAACATGTCCACACCCCGCTCTATCGCCTCCAGAATGTTGGCGGGAGTACCCACGCCCATCAAGTAGCGGGGCTTGTCCTTGGGCAATATCTCGTTCACCACCTCGATCATTTCATACATCTTCCCGGTGGGTTCGCCCACAGCCAACCCGCCGATGGCGTTGCCGTCGGCCCCCTTGGAAGCGACGTTCTCTGCCGCCCGCTTGCGCAGGTCGGGATACACGCAACCTTGCACAATGGGAAACAAGGCTTGCTTGTAACCATATTCGCATTCCGTGCTGTTGAATCGGCCGATACACCTATCGAGCCACCGTTCGGTGAGGTCCAGCGACTTCTTGGCATAGGCATAGTCGGCGTCGCCGGGCGTACACTCGTCGAAGGCCATGATGATGTCGGCACCGATGGTGCGTTCTATATCCATCACCGATTCGGGTGTGAAAATATGCTTCGAGCCATCGATGTGTGAACGGAAAATAGCACCTTCTTCTGTCAGCTTGCGGTTTGCGGCCAACGAAAACACCTGGAAACCACCACTATCGGTAAGGATCGGGTGTTTCCAGCCGTTAAATTTATGCAAACCACCTGATTGCCTCAAAATGTCCAATCCCGGACGAAGGTACAAGTGGTAGGTATTTCCCAAAATAATCTGGGCCTTGATGTCGTTCTCCAATTCGGTGAAATGAACCGCTTTGACGGCGCCCTGCGTTCCAACAGGCATGAAAATAGGCGTTTCTATCTGTCCGTGGTCTGTGGTAATCAGGCCGGCTCTTGCATTCGAATTGGAATCGGTATATTGAAGTTCAAACTGCATTTACAAAAAATTTGCGCAAAGATAGCTGATTCTTCACGAGTGAGCAACTTAGAAATGGTAAATGATTGCTTGCCGGGCAATTTGCCTCCTTAGCCTTCGTCCGGCCCTGTCAAGTCTCTCACTTGCACCAAGGCGATGGAGCTTCTGGCCTTTTTCAGGATCGTGAATTCGTAGCCGTCCGATTCAATCCGGTCGCGGGTGAGAGGAATCCGCCCGAACTTGTCGATCAAGTATCCGGCCAGCGTGTCGTATTCGCCTTCGCGGTCGATAGGGTGAGGCAATTGCTCGTTGATGTTGTTGATGGATGCCATGGCAATCACCGAATACACATTGTCCGAAACATGCTCCACGAATGGGATTTCATCGTCCGACTCATCCTGGATTTCCCCCACCAGTTCTTCCAGAATATCCTCCATGGTGATGATTCCGTCCGTTCCACCAAATTCGTTCAGGACGATGGCAATCTGCTGATGCTTCAACTGGAACTCACGCATCAACTTGCTGATGCGCTTGGTTTCGGGTACAAACGACACGGGGCGCATGATGGAGCGAATGTCCACTTTGCCGCTTTTACGCATTTCCTTAAGTATGTCTTTCAGGTGTACTATGCCCACAATGTCGTCGATGCTGTGCTGGAAACAAGGAATCCGGGAATAGCCTTCCTCGATCACATGTTCCAGTTGTTGTTCGTCGTAGTCCTCCACGTCAATCGACACCAACTGCGTGCGGGGAACCATGACCTGCCGAACAGTCCTTTCCGAAAAAGAAAAAGCATTCTTGATGATGTTGTAACCGACATCTTCCAAGCTATCCTCGCCGCTACTTTCGTGAGCCTGACTCACCAATAATTTCAACTCGTCGCGCGTGTACGCCTCCGTCTCGGAGATCTGGTGCAAGCCCACGATTCTCAACACAAGGTTTGCAATGCCGTTGAGTATCCAAATGAAAGGACGGCATATATAATAAAACACCCGCAAGGGATAGGCGATGAAATAGGTAGTCTCTTCCGAACGCTGGATGGCGAGCGACTTGGGGGCCAATTCCCCGAAGACAATATGCAGGATGGTGATGATGACAAAAGCAACGGGAAGGGCAAAGCTGTGCGCCAGATTTGGCTCTATCGAAACGCCGAAAAGCTCCACCAAGGCAATCAGCATCTTCGACACAACGGGTTCGCCGATCCACCCCAAGCCCAAACTCGAAAGGGTGATGCCCAACTGCGTGGCAGCAAGGTAAGCGTCCAAGTGATGGACAATGTGACGGGCAAGAACTGCAACGCTCCTACCCTCTTGTATTTTTATGTCGATCTGGGAAGTTCGCACCTTGACGATGGCAAATTCGGCTGCCACAAAGAAGCCGTTCATGAAAACGAGGAAAAAAGTAATCAAAACATTAAGCAGCATACCTAAATTTGATGGTGACATGCAAATGTATATAAAATGAGCGAATAGCACAATCGAAAGCAGGGAATTATTGTCCCCGAGAAAGCAAAAATCGCACCCCGGGCAAGGAATCCTGCCGTCGAGGTACGATTGGTTGAGAACGGGCGGACTACCCGTTCAGATTACATGAAGAAATGGCATTGCAAGCCTTGGGAACTATTTATATCGTTTTAGTAAACAGACACTTTCTTGTGGATACCTTTCCCTTCGGACGAAAACTTGACAACATACACTCCCTGACCTAAACGGGTAGGAATTTTGAACGTGAAACCTGCTTCGCAAACTCCCGAATAGAGGGTCTTTCCATTCAATGCAACAAGGCTGAAAGATGTTTTTGCCGCGCCGTTGTTGGCAACCGTGATGTAGCCATTGGCAGCATTCGCCGTGATGTTGCCCGAATCAACCTTGTTGTCCACGCCTGTTGTTTCGGAAATGGCCACCGTGGCGAAAGCACTTGCCACATTTGCCTGATCCACCGCTTGCACTCCCACCGTGTAAGTTCCATTTGGCAGGTCAAGCAGGAATTCGTTCTTGTACAACAAAGTGGGCACACCCGCTTTGAGCCGGCCCGTGGTGATGTCGGCCGGGGAATAGACATAGACTTTTCCCGCTTGGTCGGTCACAAAGAGGTTATATCTCAGTGTATTTTGCGGGGTGATGTCATCTGTGGACTTATTCCAGGTGATTCTGTATTTCCCGTCCACCTGAGTCACCGCAACATTGGTTGGCACACTCGGGGCTTGATTTGCTTGCGCCGAATTGTTTTTCACGAATGTGCCAATCCAGTTGCTGTCGTAGGTAGTGTTGTCCGGAAACGTGTAGCCGTCCCTCCATCCGAAGACAAAATAATCCAACTTGTTGTCGTTGTTAAAATCGGCCAATTGCAACGATCCTGCCCTCGCCCGTCCTTCGGTTTGCGGAATGTCCTTCAAAAAGGTGTTGTCGCCGTTGTTATAGAACATGGCCGAGTTGCCACTGGTGGGAACCATGACGAAGAGGTCTGTTTTTCCATCGTTGTTGATGTCCCCGTAGTCAAAAGCAGTATATCCTTGGGTTCCACTTGGCAAGTTGGTGTTGGGAGTCAGGGTGAAAGTTCCGTCCTGGTTGTTCAGGTACAAATTGCCGGGCCAGCTCCAACCTCCCGAATTGGTGACTCCTGCCACAAACACATCCAGCCAGCCGTCGTGGTTGGCATCGAAGAAAATACTTTCGCCAGCCTCAATACCCGGGAAATTTGCACTCGACTTGACAAACGTGCCGTCTCCCTGGTTGATATACAAGAGACTTTCATAGCCTGTGGCTCCATAGCCAGTTGTAAGCACATCGGCATACCCGTCGTTGTTGACGTCGCCCGTATGCAACGATCCGCCATTCATGCCTGCAAAATCCGCCGTGCCACCAACGGCCGCTGTCTGCCTTTCGAATGTCCCGTGGTTGTTTTTGTACAATGTGACCACACGGCCACTAAGAGGATCAGACCATCCTTCCATAAACAAATCCACCCAGCCATCGTTGTTGTAATCCACAGCAGACAAGCCTTTGTGCGAATCGCTGTCGCCACCTGTGCGCATCCCGACCAACGAGTTGTTGGTGTCGATCGTGTAAGTGTAGTTCGGCGCACCCGAGTTTTTATAAACCACCGTGCTGGATTGCGAATCACCGCTATAAGTTCCCGAAATGACCAAATCCAAGTTTCCATCGTTGTTGTAATCGAAGAAAGAGACCATTACCTGCTGAACACCGCCCGGCACAGTCGGGAAA
>MKRS01000582.1 GCA_001897035.1 Bacteroidales bacterium 45-6 | reverse complement strand
CCTTTTAATTGCTTGTTTTATAAATAGTTGCAAAAAGGGTATATAGGTGTAGGGGTGCGTTTTTTTTTGAGGGTTCTGAGGAGAAGCCCGTTAAAGGGTACAAAATGACCGGTTTTTGTAACAATTTTCCTTGTTTGGTTTGCCGCTGAAACATGTTTTTTGCGATTATTTTTGGTTTGTCGGCGATTTTGGATGCAGATAAAAAAAGTCCCTATCATTTTTGAGAGGGACAAATGTTTTTATCGAAGTTTTGATTGATTGTTGTTTTACCCGTTGAGGGTCTCTTTTAGATATGCTTCGGTATCTACTTTTGCATCATCTATGCCAAGTTTCCGCCGGATGGATGTGCGGTATGTTTGGATTGAATTTGAGCTAAGTTCCAAGATTATCGCAATTTCCTTGACATTCATCCCTGCATAGGTGAGGAGGCATATCCGGTACTCTTTTTCCGATAGGCTGGGAAATAGGTTGCGCATTTTTTTTGACAGATCCCTGCTTATGTCGTTGATGATATCTTCGAAGTCACCCCAAACGTCCTGTTGCTCATTGTGATATACGATTTGGTGGAACTTTTTTGCCAATTGCAGTGTAGAGGCGTTGTCGTAGTCAATTCTTGTGACCAGCACGGATTTTTTGATGACGTCAAATTTCCACATCAGCAGCTCGCGCATATTTTCTTCTTGCAATGCCATCCTTGTGGACGAAAAGTGTTCGACATCGGATGCCATTTTAGAGAGCGTTGCAATCTTCTCATGAGTTTCTATGAGCTTGTTTTTCTGACTGATACGGTATCTGGAAAATATAACGATGCCCAGGATAAGAATAAGGAGCAAGACAATCACTATATACTGGTATTTGCTCACGTCTTCCTGGTATGAGTTCTTCAGAAGCTCAAAGTTGTACTTTTGTTGAATGTCAAGCACGACGTTGTTGTTTCTTGATTCTAAAAGCTGATCGTATGCCCCGATTTCTTTCTTCAGGTATTCAATCACCGGAGCGTAGTTCTTTACCTTTTCCTCAGTTTGGGCCAGCAATCCGTATATGCTGATCTTCAGGTCGGGTGATTGGACCCGATCGACCGTGGCCTTGACTAAGTTGTTGTAGTGTCTTGCTGAATCGTTAAGCCCCATCAATGAATAGAGGTCGGCAAAATTAAGGTAAAACCGGACAACCGAATTGGAATCCAGGTTGTTTTTGAAGGCCTGTTTCAAGTAAGGAAGAGCTTGGCC
>MKRS01000581.1 GCA_001897035.1 Bacteroidales bacterium 45-6 | reverse complement strand
CTGTTTCAGAAAATTATTTTCGCATCGCCATCCTGCGTGGAGGCATTTGTGGAATTGTACGGTCAATTGCCGGATCATGCGCGGCTGGTGGCCAAAGGGTCAACAACAAAGAATAAAATCAAAGAAGTGCTGAATGAAACGATTTAGACCCTACCGGGCTTCGTCTGAAGTGCGTGACCGCTACGCCGACGTGAGCCTTCATCCTTCCGAATTCATCTACCCGTATTTCGTGGTGGAAGGAAACGGCGTGAAGGAAGAAATACCAAGTATGGCAGGGGTTTACCGGTTTTCGATAGACAAACTGCTGGAGGATGTGAAGGAAATTCTACCGCTCGGCATCGACAAGGTATTGCTGTTCGGAGTGATTCCCGACAGCGAAAAAGACGAAACGGGAAGCTTGGCTTATCATCCCGAAAACTTGATTAGCCGTTCTGTTCGGGCCATCAAGCGGCAATTTCCGCAGGTGGTGGTGTTCACCGATGTTTGCCTGTGCGAATACACTTCCCACGGACATTGCGGCCTGCTCCACAACCACGATGTGGACAACGATTCCACCTTGCCGCTGTTGGCCGAAATGGCTTACCAACATGCTGTGGCGGGAGCTGATTTTGTGGCTCCTTCGGCCATGATGGACGGTCAAGTGGATGCCATCCGCCAGCGGTTGGACAAAGCGAGGTTGAAAACAAAGATCTTGGCCTATTCGGCCAAATATGCTTCTGCTTTTTACGGGCCGTTTCGCGATGCAGCGGGTTCCGCTCCTTCTTTTGGGGATAGGAAAACCTACCAGATGGATTACCGAACCAAAGACCAAGGTCTGGAGGAAATTGCAGCGGACATCGAAGAGGGTGCGGATTGGATTATGGTGAAACCCGCCATGGCTTATCTGGATGTGCTGAGCCGTGCTTCGGAGAAATTCCCCGCTTTTCCATTGGTTGCCTACCAGGTTTCGGGCGAATATTCGATGTTAAAGAACGGTGCGGCACAAGGCTTTTTCAACGAGGAGCGGATTTTTTTCGAAAGCCTGACTGCCATCAAACGGGCGGGAGCCAATTTTATTATCAGCTATTATGCCAAGGAATTTGCAGGGATAATCGGCAAATTGACAAATCAGAAGATCAACGAATTATCAGAGAATATTATATGAGCGACAGACTAACACATTTGAAAGAACTCGAATCGGAATCGATCTACGTGCTTCGGGAAGTGGCCGCCCAGTTTGAAAAACCGGCCTTGCTTTTTTCCGGAGGGAAAGATTCTATTGTGATGGCCCATTTGGCCTACAAAGCCTTCTATCCGGCGTCCATCCCGTTTCCCTTTGTGCACATCGACACGGGGCACAATTTTGAAGAAACCATCACTTACCGCGATGACTTGGTGAAGAAGCTCGGCGTGAAACTCATCGTGGGTTCCGTGCAGGAGTCGATCGATGCTGGCCGCGTGGTGGAAGAAACAGGCTACAATGCCAGCCGCAACAAGCTCCAGACGGTGACTCTGCTCGATACGCTCGAAAAATACAAGTTCGATGCAGCTCTTGGCGGGGCACGTCGCGACGAAGAAAAAGCCCGTGCCAAGGAGCGTTTCTTTTCGCACCGGGATGAGTTCGGACAATGGGACCCGAAGAATCAGCGGCCTGAATTGTGGAATATTTTCAACGGCAAAAAGCAGTTGGGCGAGCATTTCCGCATTTTTCCCTTGAGCAATTGGACAGAAATGGATGTGTGGCAATACATCCTGCAAGAGGACATCGAACTGCCAAGCCTGTATTACACCCATGAACGGGAAGTCTTCGAACGGGACGGTACTTGGCTGGCTTATTATCCTTTCATGCAGTTGAAACCCTCCGAACAAGTCATTCGCAAACGCATCCGTTGCCGCACCATCGGCGACATCACTTGCACGGGCGTAACCATCTCGGAAGCAAATACGTTGGAAGATATTATCGGAGAAATAGCCTCTTCCCGCGTCACTGAACGGGGTGGCCGCTCGGACGACAAACGCTCCGAAGCCGCCATGGAGGATCGGAAGAAGGCTGGATATTTTTGAATTATATTATAAGATTATGAGCGGATATTTAGATATGGAACTCCTTCGCTTCACCACGGCCGGAAGCGTTGACGATGGAAAAAGCACACTGATAGGCCGGTTGCTGTACGACAGCAAATCGATTTTTGAAGATCAGATGGAAGCGGTGAAGGCGGCCAGCGAACGCCTCGGAAACGAGGAGGTGAATTTGGCTTTGCTCACCGACGGACTCCGTGCCGAGCGCGAGCAAGGAATCACGATCGATGTGGCTTACCGATATTTCGCCACGCCGAAACGAAAATTTATCATCGCCGACACGCCTGGGCACATCGAGTACACCCGTAACATGGTGACGGGAGCTTCCACAGCTGATGCGGCCATCATTTTGGTGGATGCCCGCAATGGCATCATCGAACAGACCAAACGCCATTCCTATGTGGCTTCGCTGCTGAGATTGGACTACGTGATTCTGGCCGTGAACAAGATGGACTTGGTGGATTTTTCGGAAGAAGTATTCAACAATATCAAAACCGAATATACGGCCATTGCCGAAAAATTGAATTTGAAGAATGTCATCTACATTCCCATTTCGGCACGGGACGGTGACAACGTGGTGAATGCTTCCGACAAGACGCCTTGGTATGAAGGCCAACCCTTGTTGAGCTTGCTTGAGTCGTTGCCTGTGAAAGAAAGCATCGAAAGGTTGAAAGCCCGTTTCCCGGTGCAATATGTGATTCGTCCGCAAAGCGATGAATTCCACGACTACCGCGCTTATGCGGGTCGGTTGGCAAGCGGAAGGGTGAAGGTGGGCGACAAAGTGACCATCTTGTCGTCTTACACCGAATCCACTATCAAGGCGATTGATGAGGCGGACAAGTCTCTGGAAGAGGCTTATGCCCCGCAATCGGTGGCTATTCGCTTGAGCGACAATGTGGATGTGAGCCGTGGCGACATGATTGTGAAGTCCGACGAGTTGCCCCGGGTGGACGCCAACATTTCGTTGCTGGTGTGTTGGTTGAACCACCGCCCGCTGAGTATCGGGGCGAAATACATCATTCGCCACACCACCGACGAGGTGTTTGGCTTCATCAAGGATGTGTATTATAAGGTGAATATCAATGAATTGGAAAACGTGATAGGCGACAAGCTCGTGAAAATGAACGATATTGCCCACATCAAGATCAAAACATCCAAGCCGCTGAAGCATGATCTGTACGCCGAAAACCGGGTCACGGGAAGCTTGGTCATCATCGATGAAGCCACCTTCGAAACGGTGGGTGCAGGGATGATTGTGGACTCGCTGGAAGAACAGACGTATGTGATTTGATAACTAATGTGCCAATGAGATAATGAATGAAATGATGAAATAATATATTCAATGATCTAATCAAAGAATTAATAAATTACTAAGCTTCTTAACCAACCATCGGGCGTAAGCCAATTGGCACATTTTCACATTGGCATATTAGCAAATTAATTTTATTATGAAACTGGAAATTGAAGAATTAAATAAACAATTCGATGGAAAGTCGCCCGAAGATATTCTGGCTTATTTCCTGCCGAAATATGGGAATCGCATCGCTCTGGCTTCCAGCTTGGGATTGGAAGACCAAGTGCTCACCGATTTGATCCTGAAAACGGACAAGCAAGCCCGGATTTTCACGATCGATACGGGGCGGCTTTTTCCCGAAACCTATTCGTTGATCGACAAAACGAACATGAAATACGGGATTAAGATCGAGGTGTATTTTCCAAAAAATGAGCCTGTGCAGAAATATGTCCTCGAAAATGGCATCAACGGATTCTACGAGAGCATCGATAAGCGCAAGCAATGCTGCGGCGTTCGCAAGATAGAGCCGCTCCTGCGTGCTTTGTCCTCGCTCGATGTTTGGATTTGCGGATTGAGGCAGGAGCAATCGGTGACCCGCACGGGTGTGCAAGCCGTGGAATGGGACGAGGCCAACAAGCTGATAAAGATCAATCCATTAGTGCATTGGACGGAACAGCAAGTGTGGGACTACGTCAAAGCGAATCGTGTTCCTTACAATGTGCTTCACGACAAAAGCTTCCCGAGCATCGGCTGCCAGCCTTGCACGCGGGCGGTGGCCGAAGGCGAGGATGTCCGCGCCGGACGCTGGTGGTGGGAAAATCCCGAACACAAGGAGTGCGGATTGCATAAGAGATAATTTTTTAATGTGTCAATCGGGTAATGTGTCAATATGCTAATGAGATAATCTGATAATAATCAAATGAATATAGACGAAGTGATTGGCACATTGCCTCGCCTTCGCTTCGGCGAACGTTATTTGGCATATTGTCTCATTATTACATTAATCCATCGGCACATTATTTCATTGGCATATTGGCACATTGGCAAATTATTATATTGATTTATGACTCGCGAAGAACTAAATTTCCTACCCATTGCCATCAATATCACCGGGAAGCGGGTATTGATTATTGGCGGAGGCAAGGTGGGATACCACAAGGCCTCCATCCTGCATCGGTTTTCCGACTCGGGAATTATTATTTCGCCCCAATTTCATCCCGGGTTTGATTCTCTGCCTTTCGAGTGCATCCAGAAAGAATACGAGAAAGAGGATTTGGTTGGTGCTTTTTTGGTGTATGTCTGCACCGAAAACGAGGAGCTGAATGCCCAAATCAAGCGCGATGCAGAGGAATTAAATATTTTGACCAGCGTCTGCGACAATCCCGTGTTGTGTGATTTTGTGTCGCCTGCTATCTATAAGCATGACCATGTGAATGTGGCTGTCACATCCAATGCCCGTGATGTGTATCAGTCGATCCATATCCGGGATCAGATACACCAGTTGGTGGAAGAGGGAAAAATTGTCTTGGAACGAAACAATGGTACAAAGCAGATTTATAAATAACAGCGCCTACGATCTGAAAGAGCGGGAAACGCTTTTCAAGGAGTTTTCTTTGGACAAATCGGTGGCTCACGTCTTGCTTTCCACATGCAACCGGGTGGAAGTCTATTGGGGTGAAGGTGCTGTGCCGGAAGAGGTTGCGCATCATCTCTTTCGTGTGGCGGCCGGATTGGAATCATCCTTGTTGGGCGAACGTGCCATACAAGGGCAGATCAAGCAGGCGTATGCTCAGGCACAGGAAAACTACCGGCTTTCGCCGGGGCTCAACCGCCTTTTTCAATCGGCCATGCACGTGGGCAAAAGAGTGCGTACCGAGACGAAAATTGCGGAAGGAGCGGTGTCCCACAGCCAAGTGACGGTCGATATTCTCAAGCAATTGAGCATCGACTTGAATCAGAAAATTATCTGCATCATTGGCATGAACAAATTGACGGAAGATATTCTGAAATACTTGTCGTCCAGAGGGGCTACGAATGTATTTTTGTCGAACCGCAATTTTGAAAAGGCGGAGCAACTGGCTTTGGAATATTGTGCCTCGGCTGTGAATTTCGACAAAAAACAAGCCTTGCTGGATTTGGCCGACGTGGTTATTTCGGCAACTTCGGCACCACATCTCATTGTTAAGGAGAAAGATGTGGCGAAAGACAAGGAGCTGGTGATTTTCGACTTGGCCTTTCCCCGGGATGTGGCCGAGGAAATCGGTAATTATCCTCTTGTGAAGCTTTATAATTTGGAAGACATCGAGCGTTTTGCCAAACGGAATTTATCTGTAAGAACAAATGAAGTGCAACGGGCGGAAGAAATTATTGAAGAGGAACTGGCGAAATTTTATCAGTGGCAGAATATGCGGGCAATGTGCCAATGAGGTAATGAAAAATAATATACCCAATGAGGCTGTCTCAAAAGAACGCAAGTTACGCTAATTTGTTATTTTACAAGCAGCTATGTGCAGCCTAAATATTTGATCTATTGAATAAAGTTAATCGATCCAATTTGCGTAATCTGCGTAATTTGCGTTCAAAATTTCTTTTGAGACAGCCCCATCATTAAAATTCATAGATAACAAACGTGCGTAAGCCAATTGGCATATTTACATATTGGCACATTGCCTCGCCTTCGCTTCGGCGAACGTTGTTTGGCACATTAATTTAACATTATGAACAGAGAAAAATCAGCAGAAGCTTATCAAGAAGCAGTCAAGTATATTCCCGGAGGAGTGAACAGCCCTGTGCGGGCATTGAAAAGTGTGGGCGAGACTCCGCTTTTCGTCCGCAAGGCATCCGGCACACAGCTTACCGATGCGGATGGTAACTTGCTGACTGATTTTTGTCTTTCGTGGGGAGTGTTCATCCTTGGACACAATCACCCTGCAGTGAATTCGGCTGCCATTCATGCCATCGGGAACGGTTCCAGTTACGGTATTCCTTCTTTTCCCGAAACGGAATTAGCCAAGCTTGTCACCGGTTTCATCCCCAGTGTGGAGCGCGTGCGTTTCGTCAATTCGGGTACGGAAGCCGTTATGTCGGCCATCCGTTTGGCTCGGGGATATACGAAGCGCAACATCATCGTCAAATTTGAT
>MKRS01000580.1 GCA_001897035.1 Bacteroidales bacterium 45-6 | reverse complement strand
AAAACGAGAATCTAAAGCAAACAGGACTGTACTAATGAAAAAAATAGAAAACGCCATGAAAAGAATAAAAAACATAAGCATTGCGCTCAGTTGTTTTTGCTTGACAACCATCGGGCTTGCCTCATGTAATATTGGTGGATTAGAATTGCAGCAAAGCTATGATTACATTCCCAGCCCGGTGAATTTAAAAATGGATATGACGGCATACCAATTTATCGAAAGCCGCAAGAGTATAGATATGTCAACCCTGTACGAAGCTATCAACAGAATCGGATACCGCGATTCATTCGAAGTTCAAAACAGGACTTACATCGTTCTGAATGATGTAGCCTTCAATAATTGTTTGGCTTCGAAAGGGTATTCAGCCCTCAAATACATGTCGAATGCTGACATTCAGAAGTTCCTGAATCAATACATTATCATTGGGTTATACACTTCGCTGAATTTAACTGCTGTTCCCAAGAAAGTTCAAACGATAGACCCTTCGGTGCAATTGTCACTATACCTTTACCCGGTTACTTCCGATGTGAGCGACAAGTACCAGATATATTTTAATAAATGGGGGACTACGGGCTATCAACGCCTGATCGTAACGTCGAATCTGCAGCCTACCAACGGGATTATACACGTAACGGACTCATACTTATAGAAATCCACTTCCTAAATCTCTTGTATTCACACTACATCTGGTTGAACTACAAGAGATTTAGAGGATAAGGGAAATTATGAAACAAGATTAATCAATTACTTTAAATGTTAAAAAAAACATGAAAAAACAGTTCGCATTGATGCTCTTCATCTTAGTATTCGCTACGGTGGCAAGTTCAAAAACTATCTATGTCAACTCAGCAACCGGAAGTGACTCAAAATCTGGGATGAGTTGGGATACAGCTCTCAAATCTATTCCTTATGCCTTGACTGTGGCCTCCACCACGGGCGATAATCTCTGGATTGCCGGAGGAACTTATGACATTCCCGGCGCAAGCACATTTACGCAAGGAAATACGAACATGTATGGCGGTTTTTCAGGTAACGAAACAAACTTGTCGGCACGCCCCACATCAGATCTTGATGGGAATGGCATTGTGGAACCTTGGGAGTTTACAAATGCAACAATTCTCACATTCAATGTGATAGATAAAAATGCAATCAATTTTACCGGAGCGGTTTTTAATGGATTTACCCTGACGGCAACGGCTACAATGAATGACAACCAATCGGCTTGCGTGTATTCATTGTCCGACTGGACGACCAATTTTGCCAACAACACCATCAGAAACAACAATTTGACATTGAGTGCGAATACCGATCGTGGTGGTTATTATCCGTTCTTTAAATCATTCGGGATTGTGAACAATTGCCTGTTTGAAAACAATACGGTGACGGTAAATGCCTCTCAATTTGCGTACATCTGCCCGTTTATTACAGTCAACCCTGCTTATCACAGCAATATGGGCACCAAATTCTTAAACACTGTTATCCGAAATAATACAGTTACCATTGACTATTCTACAGCTGCTTCCGGAACCAACAGCTACGGCGTGCGCGCTTTGATTATGAATGTTCAAGGCGCTATGAACCCGACAGCGGCAACCAGCAATAAAGGCGGACTACCAACCACTGTTGCCAATTGTATTATCCACAACAACGACATGGTTTATATCCCCGGGTCTGCAGCAAGCCAATTGTACGATGCCGCCGCCATCGTTACCGGAGCTTCGTTAAATTATTGGGACGGAAGTGCTAATGTGAAACAGCCGACCACCGATTCCATCATCAACTGTACAGTCGCCAATAACAAGGGAGTCAGGATCAATAACGGCGGAATAAACATTATGTCGGATGCGAGTTCATACCATTATATTATCAACAATGTATTCTACAACAATCAACGAGCTACAAAAGGGACGAACTTCCAGGTAAGTAATATGGCTCAGAACAATACTCAGAATGCGGGTTTGATTAGTAATAATTTCACGGATGGTGGAGGATTGTCGAATAGTGCGAATCAAATTGTTAAACAGGACAATACCTTGGGTACTGGCTCAAACTTGCCCAACTTCAAAAAGCCTACAACTGTCGTGGGAAGTACGACTGACAATTCGGCTGAAGCTTCCAGTTGGACGCTGGTTGCCGGGTCGTATTTGATTGGAAAAGGAATTGCAACATCCCGGTCAACCGACAAAGCCGGCGTCATTTTTAATACGCCACGTGCAATCGGAGCATACGGGTACAACGGATCAAAGTGATTTTAGAAATCAGCAGCAACCTGAAAAAAACACCTATTCCATATTTTTGTGAACCAAGATAGGGCGGCATTACATTATCGCCTTGTTACTTAATTAACGTTCAATGAATCATTTTCTAAATCAAAACCACATGAAAAAACTATTTACACTGATGCTTTGCATCTCAGTATTTGCCACGATGGCAAGTTCAAAGACGATCTATGTCAACGGCGCCACCGGTAGCGATTCCAATCCCGGAACATCTTGGGCATCGGCACTCAAAACTATTCCTTATGCGTTGACCATGGCTTCCTCAAGTGGCGATAATCTTTGGATTGCCGGAGGAACTTACGACATTCCGGGAACCAGTACCTTCACACAAGGAAACACAAATATGTACGGCGGTTTTTCAGGAAACGAAGCCTACTTGTCTGCGCGGTCGAAATCCGATTTGGATGGGAACGGAATCGTGGAACCTTGGGAGTTTACGAATGCAACTGTGCTTACTTTTAATGTGACAGATATGAATGCCGTAAATTTCACCGGTGCGGCTTTTGATGGTTTCACCCTCACAGCCACCGCCACTTTTAACAACATCCAAACCACAAGTGTTTATCTCTTGTCTGACTGGACGACCAATTTCTCCAACAACATAATAAAAAACAATAATTTAACATTAAGTGCCAGTACTGCGTATGGAGGTTACTATCCATTTTTTAAAGCCTATGGTAAAGTAAACAATTGTTTGTTTGAGAAGAATACGGTAACAGTAAATGCTTCGCAGCTGGTGTATGTCAGCCCATTTATCACAGTCAATCCTTCCTATCATAATAATATGGGTACCAAATTTTTAAACAGTGTTATCCGGAACAACAAAGTGACGGTTGATTACACCTCCGCGGCATCAGGCATTCAAAGCTACGGAGCACGTGCCATGATTATGAGTGTTCAAGGCGGTATGAACCCAACTACATCCACTGCCAATACCGGAGGGCTGCCAACCACTGTAGCCAATTGTGTGATTCACAATAATGAAATGGCTTATATTCAGGGTGTAGCTCTTCAATCTGTGTTATCCGATGCAGCAGTTATTGTTACAGGCACTTCACAAAAATACAATGGAGTGGCTCAAGCGACCACCGATTCTATCATCAATTGTACGATTGCAAACAACAAGGGGGTTCGTGTAAATTATGGTGGAATAAACATTATGTCGGATGCCACGTCTTATCATTATGTGATGAACAATGTGTTCTACAATAACCAAAGAACTACCAACGGAACGAGTTATGCAGTAGTTAATATGTCGCAAAACAACACCTTGAATCCAGCATTGGTTAGCAACAATATAACCGACGGCGGTGGATTGACGAATACAGCCAATCACATTGTCAACCAAGATAATACTTTAGGCACAGGTTCCAATCTGCCTAACTTTGTAGCTCAGACAACGACGATTGGGAATACAGCTGACGGTTCAAGTGAATTGTCAAACTGGAAGTTAGATGCCGATTCATATTTGATTGGCAAAGGTATTGTCACTACCAATTTGACGGATAAGGCGGGTGTTGCCTTTGCTACTCCGCGTGCAGTGGGAGCTTACGAATATATACCAACAGGCCCTACAACTCTCATAGAATCTGTAGAAGGGAATCATGCACGCTTCTACTTGTCGAATGGCAAACTGGTTTCTGCCGTAGATGGAAAAGCCGGGATAATAAACCTTATGGGGGTAACCTTATGGAATGGAAATGTGTCTGTCGGTCAGGTAATTGACTTGCCTATGGGTGTGTATGTGATTCGCTCAACAACAGAAAAAGGAACTGCCGTTCAAAAGATTTCCCTTTAATACTCTGCATGACATCCAATCAAGATGGGAGCTTACAAGGCACAACTCGTCTTGATTGGATTGGTAATGAAACTTCATTGCAACTGAAGCCAGATGCCCGATATGCCTATGTGGCAGTTTAAATAGGATTCCTGGCATTTTAAATGAACGAGGCTCCGCCTGACATTTTTTTTATCTGCGAATGGCCTTGCGCGCAAGTCGCAACAAATCAAGATCATCATGAATAAAACAATTCGAAAATCCCTGTTCCTAACCCTTGTCGGAATCTCTCTCTTTAGTTTTTCCGGTTTAGCCGAATCTCCAGTGAAGGTGACAGTAACGGGCGATCATGCCGACTGGATTTATAAAGTCAATGAGAAAGTGAAATTTAAAATAGCCGTAACGCAAGGCGATAAGTTTCTCAAGGACGTGAAAGTGGATTATGAAATCGGACCTGAAAAAATGGCTCCTCAAATAAAACAAAGTGCTATTTTGAAAGATGGGCAACTCGATATGGAAGGCGGATCAATGGCTGTTCCCGGCTTTTTGAGATGCACGGTCAAGGTGGAATACAACAATGTCAAATATACCGGATTGGCTACGGCAGCATTTGATCCGGAAAAAATTGAACCGACCACCACTTCTCCTTCTGATTTTAATCAATTTTGGGATAACGCCATCGCCGAAAATAAAAGAATACCCTTGGATCCAATAATGGAGTTGTTGCCTACAAAATGCACCGATAAGGTGGATGTATATCAGATAAATTTTCAAAACTATAAATATGGAATGAGGGTTTACGGTATTTTATGCGTGCCGAAAGCTCCAGGCAAACATCCTGCTGTTTTGGAAGTTCCCGGAGCGGGTGTCCGTCCCTACAAGGGTGATCTTTATTTGGCGGAACAGGGTGTCATCTCGTTGCAAATAGGAATCCATGGAATTCCAGTCACGTTAGACTCGATTGTTTACGCCAATTTGAAGTATGGCGCGCTGGATGGCTATCCAATCTCCAACATGGATAACCGGGACAGCTATTATTACAAACATGTATATCTTGGTTGCCTCCGGGCTATTGATTTTTTGGCTACTTTGCCTCAATACGATGGCCAGAACTTGGACAAATAATTCGGTATGGAATTTAAAAGAAGATCGGCAAGGCAGCTTGTGGATAGGGACTTATTGCGGAGGCATTTGCTATGTCAATTTTGAAGATCCCAAAGGGTTCAAAACAATTTCCGTGCAATCCTCAAAATTCAGTCAAAACATTATCAGTGCATTTGTAGAGCTCGGCAATCAACTCTGGATCGGGACCGAAGGAAGCGGCATGCTTTGTTTTGACCGGGGAAAGGGCGTATCTACTTCCTACAAGCACGAAGTGAACAAGAATAGTCTCGCCTATGACAATGTGAAAGCGCTGCTGATGGATAGCATCCATCATAAATTATGGATTGGCATGTTTCGGGGCGGATTGGATTGTTTGGATCTGAAGACGAATACTTTCAAAAATTATTCCGAATACGATGCCGGTAAAAGAATTTTGATAAATCATGTGAATAGGCTTGTAGCCGAGGCTGATTCAGGCATCTGGGTAGGATACCGCGATGGGGATTGGACCCGGATGACATATTTCTCGACTACTCGAAACATGTCAAAACATTATTATTTTAAATCAAAAGAATACAAGAACTTTATCGGGACGTCAGTCAGTGATTTTTGCCGGGACAATAAAAACAACCTCTGGATAGCAAGCCAGGAGCGATTGCATGTGATGGATGTCAAAACCAAGGAAATTCATGCCGTCCCAATCGATACACTTAATCGCCGGGATGTGAAAAACATGAATATTCAGACGCTATTTTGGAACAAACTGGATCAATCCGTTTGGATCGGGACCAATAGCTTTGGGCTGATCCAATACGACACAAAAGTTGGCAAGTTCTTTTATTTCTCGGACATACTAAGGTTCAATGTGCATTCTATTTATAGCATAATTGCCGACAAGCAAAATAATCTTTGGTTAGGGACAGACAACGGGCTTTTCAAGTTTGACCGGAATCGGAAATATTTTTTCCAATACGATAAGAACGACGGGCTGCAAGGACGTGAATTTTATCCCCACTCATGTTTGAATAGTCATACGGGCGAAATGTATTTCGGGGGAACCGAAGGATTTAGCATCGTTAATCCCCAGAACATTGTCTCCAATCCGAATAAAGCTATTGTGGTTTTATCAGACTTTTTTGTCGATAACAAAGCCGTTAGCACAGTGTCGCCTAATTCGCCCCTCAGGGATGCGATCTACTTGACAAGCCATATCACACTAAATCACAACCAGTCAAATTTCGGCTTCGAATTTTCATCTACAAATTTCCTGATGCCGGAGAAAACAAGATTCAAGTATCGTTTGAAAGGATATGATAACAACTGGGTGGAAGTC
>MKRS01000579.1 GCA_001897035.1 Bacteroidales bacterium 45-6 | reverse complement strand
AGCAAATAGAATGTGGGGAATGCCCGCAAATCATAGGGCTGCTTTTCGGTGAAATATCCCTCCGGATCGTATCCGTTCACCCAACAGGGAGCACAGTCGGGCAATCGTTGAAGCCACACCTGCTTGTCGTCCTGAGGGTAAAAAGCCAGGACTGTGACAATTGAATTCATTATCAAGCTATTGAGATAACCAGACTGCCTCATGAAGGCTTTTGCCTGAATGCAGGTGTGGCAATCCGGTTCGTAGAAAAACAACAAGGTATATTTTCCTTTCAAATCACTCATCTTCATCCGCTTGCCAGACTCAAGCGTGATCTGAAAATTAGCAGCAAGCATTCCTGTTCTGTTTTTCAAAGCTTGTCTCAACTTGAAGGTCGCGTTACTTGTCACCACTTCATCCACTTTTGGCAACTTCACAATACTTTGACAAACAGATATATACGAATCCTCGTTGCGGATCGGAGAATTTGGATCGTCCAAATAACGATCGAGCGTTTTCCAGAAATACACATACATTCTGGAAACGACAGATGCCTTTTGGAAGGCAAGCACTGTGGCACTGTCCCTCACCTGACCCGGCACTTTCTGCAGCAAAGCGATGAAATTCACGAGGCCGGCCTCCGCCACATCGGGCAGGTGTATTTGGGTAGTGTCCTTGAAGTTGAATTTATCGAAATAATGCAAGGCTAAAAAAACCTGCTTGTCGGAATCCGACATCAGCATCGCCGGCACTTCGGGAAGGATGAATCTCTTTTTAGGTGTCGGCAGCGCATCAGAACTGCTTCCTTGCTTCTTTCCGCAAGAAACCACCGTGGCCAAAAAAAGCAAGGCGAATGAAAAATAAAAAAGCTTGTTCATGTCAAAAGAGCAATTAGAAATTCTTAAGTAAATGCAAAAATAAATTGTCGTATTTTTAAACGGAAAGTACAGCCTTTAGCTATTAGCTGATATCTGTTAGATAAGGCTAATAGCAAAAAACTATTGGCTATCAGCTTATACATTTCACGACAACAATCATTCTTATTACTTATTTTGTGTTTTATTCCTCAAAGATAGAAAAAACATTTTGGGCGGTCTCAAAAAAAATACGAACTGCCATAATTACTACAACAGTTCGTATTTCACCCAATAAAACAATAATAAAAATCTATTTTCGAGAATAGCGGTAATCCTTCAGTATTTCTTGCAGACGTTTCCGGGCAAAGAAAATCCGGCTCTTGACTGTTCCGATCGGCAAATTCAGCTTCTGCGCGATTTCTTCGTATTTATATCCGGAGACGTGCATCGAGAAAGGCACTTTATATTCGTCCGTAAAGCTGTTGATCGCCTTATTGATCTCTCCGATGGAATAAGCTCCTTCCGGAGTATCAAAACCGGAATCCTGCGGGGTGTTGATATAGTATAAATTATCCGTTTGGTCGATGATGGTCTGGCTACGGACTATGCGGCGATAGTTGTTCACAAATATGTTGTGCATGATGGTGAACACCCAACCCTTGAAATTGACATTCTCGTAATATTTCTCCTTATTATCTAATGCCCGAAGGGTAGTCTCCTGCAACAAGTCCTTGGCCTCGTCCCTGTTGGTGGTCAGCGTCAATGCGAAATTCATCATATTGTTCTGTAAGTCGATCAGCTTACCCTCAAACCCCTTGTTCTTATTATTTGTTTCCATAAGCTCGTTTATATAACAATAAAGTCATTGTATTACTTGTATCTTTAGTTAAAAACGACAGCTTTTCCGTTATCGTTAGGACAAATATAGGAAAATATCCTTTGAAACCAAAGAAATATTGTTAAATTTCCAAGCAAGAATCTAATTTGGATCAGCTAAAAAGTTTATTTTACTGTTTTTCAGCCATGTAATATGGCATTCCCACTCGTTTTAACCTAAAAATGCAATATAAAAATTATTTATATCAACCATTCATTTTAGTTCAAATCTCAAGGATTGGAAAAGGGCAAAGCGAAAAACAAACGGAGGGCAAAGCGGTCTAAGGCGGCAAACCAAAAATTGTTCATTTTATGTCGTCGATGACTTACAAACAGGGAGTCTCTACCGACAAAATGGCGCATTTGCGACAAGGTAGCGCATTTGGCATTTTTTTTGTAAGTCAATCAGGGAAAATCCTATTTTTAGATAGTAATAATTTAAAATAAAAACAATAGAATTATGGCTCAGAAAGGTCACATTGGGGTGACATCGGAAAACATCTTCCCCATTATCAAGAAATTTTTGTATAGCGATCACGAGATTTTTCTTCGCGAATTAGTATCAAACGCAGTGGATGCAACGCAGAAAATCAAGACATTGGGTTCTGTGGGTGAATATAAAGGAGAGCTTGGCGATTTGACAGTGCACGTGAAAGTGGACGAATCTGCCGGTACTATCACCATTTCTGACAAAGGACTCGGAATGACTGCCGAGGAAATCGACAAATACATCAACCAGATAGCATTTTCATCAGCCAACGAGTTTCTGGACAAATACAAAGACGACGCTAACGCCATCATCGGACATTTCGGCTTGGGATTCTATTCCGCATTTATGGTGGCCAAGAAAGTGGAAATCATCACCAAATCCTACAAAGAAGGGGCTCAGGCCGTGAAGTGGTACTCCGATGGTGTGAATCCCGAATACACCATAGAAGACGCTGACAAAGCGGAAAGGGGAACCGACATCGTCCTGCACTTGGACGAGGAAAACAAAAACTTCCTTGAAAAAGCAGAACTCACCCGTTTGTTGAACAAGTACTGCAAATTCCTTCCAGTCCCTGTAGCTTTTGGCAAAAAGACGGAATGGAAAGACGGCAAATCTATTGAAACCGAGGAGGACAATGTTATCAACGAAACAGCCCCTGCGTGGACATTAAAACCTGCCGATCTGAAAGAAGAAGACTACAAAAAATTCTACCAGACATTATACCCTTATTCTGACGAACCTTTGTTTTGGATTCACCTGAATGTGGATTATCCGTTCAAATTGACAGGAATTCTCTATTTCCCGAAAATCAAGAACAACGTGGAAGTGCAGAAAAACAAGATCCAGTTGTACTGCAACCAAGTGTTCGTGACCGACTCGGTGGAAGGCATTGTTCCTGAATTCTTGACTCTGCTTCACGGTGTAATAGACTCGCCGGACATTCCACTCAATGTGTCGCGTTCCTACCTGCAAAGCGACCAGAACGTGAAGAAAATTTCCTCGCACATCACCAAGAAGGTGGCCGACCGCCTCGAAGAAATTTTCAAGAGCGATCGCAATCAATTTGAAGAAAAATGGGATAGCCTCAAGCTTTTCGTGGAATACGGCATGTTGACAGACGATAAATTCTACGACCGTGCTGCCAAATTTTCCTTGCTGAAAAATACAGAAGGCAAGTTCTTCACGTTTGGCGACTACAAGACCCTGATCGAGTCCAACCAGACCGACAAAGAAGGCAACCTTATTTATCTCTACACCAGCAACAAGGACGAACAATATACTTACATCCAAGAAGCTCAAGCAAAAGGCTACGATGTATTGCTTTTGGACGGACAATTGGACGCTCATCTTGCCGGATTGCTGGAACGCAAATTCGAAAAAAGCCGCTTCGTGCGGGTCGATAGCGACACCATCAACAACCTGATTCCGAAGGAAGAGGAAGCCAAGCTTGATTTGTCTGATGCACAAAAAGAATCTTTGGAAGAAGCCTTCAAATCGCAATTACCTGCAATTGAAAAGGTTGAGTTCACAGTTGCTCTTAAGGCATTGGGCGAGAGCGGTCAGCCGTTGCAAATCACGCAGAACGAATTTATGCGCCGCATGAAAGAAATGTCGGCCATGCAGCCTGGATTTGCCTTGTATGGTGACATGCCAGAAAATTTTAGCTTGACTGTGAATGCCGACCATCCCTTGGTGAAAAAAGTGCTTGCCGAAGTGGATGGAAAAACAAAAGAAGAGGCCGCAAGCTTTGCTGCACAGCAACCCGTGGTTCGTCAGTTGATCGATTTGGCATTGCTTTCGAACGGAATGCTGAAGGGCGAAGGGCTTGCCAACTTTGTGAAACGGAGCATCGAGCTGATTTAATAAAAAGTAAGAATGATTGCATCAGACTGGGGCTGTTCGGGAAACCGGATGGCTCCAGTTTTTTTTGCCGAAGGATGCCACTTTTTCCCATTTTCATAAATTAAATCGTTAATTTTGGCTTTTCAAACCAATGGGTCAACTCCATCAATTATCCCAAAACCAGCATGAAATATAAATCCATTTATCTAACGTCCCTTATCTTGCTGTCAATGAACGTACTTTCGCAAGAAAAACTACCTCTTTCGTTGGACGATCTTGTTCCCGGAGGAGAAACTTATTCAAAGTTCCGGCCACAACTTCCCCGTGGATTAGCCTTCTACGACGACCGCATCATCTATACAAAAGGAGATTCGGCGTTTGTTGTCGGGCAAAAAGGTAAAGATGCCCTGTTGCTGGATGTGAAGTCTTTGAATGAAGGTTTTGGCGAAGAAAAATTCAAAAGCCTTCCCCGCATATCGTTTCCATATCCCGGAGAGTCGATCGCCCGCTTGGACTACAAAGGCGACTTTTACCTGTATGACATTGTCGCAAAAAAGCAAATTGCCACTTTCAGCGCGCCCAAAGAGGCTGAAAACAGCGACTTTTCAGTGGTGTCGCAAACCTTGGCCTACACAAAGGTGAACAATTTGTATGTGATGACAAAAGATGGCAAAGAAATTCCCGTGACAGCGGAAAGCGATCCTGGAATCGTTTCCGGGCAATCGGTACACCGGAATGAATTCGGCATCAAGAAAGGAACATTCTGGTCTCCCAAAGGAAACCTGCTTGCCTTCTACCGCATGGATCAAACCATGGTGACGGATTATCCCTTGGTAGATGCCTCCGAGAGGGTGGCAGAAGTAAAAAACATCAAATATCCGATGGCTGGGATGAAAAGCCATCAGGTAGCGATTGGAGTTTTCAATCCTGCCAATCAGCAAACTACCTTTCTGAAAACAGGAACTCCGAAGGAAAAATACCTGACCAATATCGCCTGGAGTCCGGATGAAAAAAGCATTTATGTGGCCGAGCTCAACCGCGGGCAGGATACCTTGCAAATGAAACGTTATGATGCGTCAACCGGAATGCTGGAAGCTACCTTATTCACAGAGATTCATCCGAAATATGTGGAGCCCGAAAATCCGGTATTTTTCTTGAAAAACAACCCCAGCCAGTTCCTCTGGCTTAGCCGACGGGATGGATACGAACATTTCTACCTATACAACACGCAAGGAAAACTCATCAAGCAACTGACCTCCGGGAAATGGGAAGTGAGTTCCATCGTGGGCATGGACGAAAAAGGGGAAAACTTGCTATATACCTCCAACGAGGCATCGCCTATCGAGAGCCATCTCTATAAGGTGAACCTGAAAACGGGAAAACGCACCAAACTCACCCAAGAAGAAGGGGTGCATACCGTGCAATTGAGCTTCACCGGGAAAACAGTATTGGACGTCTATTCCTCACAATACAATCCGGGAAAAGTAGCGGAAATAAACGTAACGAAAGCTTCGTCACGAATTTTCAACGAAGCCAAAGATCCATTTAGAAATATTACCTTGCCCGAAATCACCTTAGGCAAGCTGAAAGCAAACGACAGCACAACGGACTTGTATTACCGCTTGGTGAAACCTTTAAATTTCGACCCGGCGAAGAAATATCCGGTCGTGGTGTATGTATATGGAGGTCCGCACTCGCAATTGGTGACCGACACCTGGCAGGGGCAAGCCCGCGGATGGGACATCTACATGGCGGAAAAAGGATACCTCGTCTTCACATTGGACAACCGGGGTACATCTAACCGGGGCTTAGAATTTGAAAACATCACCCACCGGCATTTGGGTGTGGTGGAAACCGAAGACCAAATGACCGGCGTAGCTTACCTCAAATCGCTGCCTTATGTGGATGCCGAAAGGATTGGCGTTCATGGGTGGAGCTTCGGCGGATTCATGACTCTCAACCTGATGCTACGCCATCCCGAAACCTTCAAAGTGGGAGTTGCCGGAGGCCCCGTCACCGACTGGAAATACTACGAGATCATGTATGGCGAACGCTACATGGATCGCCCACAAGAAAATCCCGAAGGATACGAAGAATCCAACATGGTGGAAAAAGCAGGCAATCTCAAAGGCCGCTTGCTGATTATTCATGGCGACCAAGATCCTACTGTTGTTCCGCAGCACAGTATCCAATTCCTGCGCTCGGCTGTAGCTCACGGCACGCATCCCGATTTTTTCCTTTATCCAGGTCACGAACACAATGTGCAAGGTCCCGACCGAGTGCACCTCCACGAACACATCACCCGATATTTTGATGATTTTTTGAACCGAAACTAAAAATGTATGTTATATAAGTCTATGTAAATAGACATACGCCGGAAGGATTATTTCCAAACGCCTGAAACGAATCATAATATTTTAATTATCTGAAAATTACATGGAAAGGGTAAAAAAGCCGGA
>MKRS01000578.1 GCA_001897035.1 Bacteroidales bacterium 45-6 | reverse complement strand
TTCCGCCAAGTCTATCGTTGCTGTTATTCCTTATTTTGGCTGGGCGCGCCAGGATAGAAAAGACAAACCTCGTGTTTCGATAGGAGCAAAAATGATTGCCGACATGCTTAGTGCTGCCGGCATTCATCGTCTTATAACCATGGATTTGCATGCCGATCAGATTCAGGGCTTTTTCAACCTTCCGGTTGACCACTTGTATGCCTCGGCGATTTTCACCGATTTCATCAAGCATAATTTGGATTTGCAAAACTTGGTGATCGCCACCCCTGACGTGGGAGGTACAAAACGTGCCAGCTCGTATGCCAAATACTTGGGGATTCCCATGGTGATCTGTTACAAGTTGCGCAAGAAAGCCAATGTGATTTCCGAAATGCAAATCATCGGTGACGTCACAGGCATGGATGTGCTTCTGGTGGACGACATTGTCGATACTGCAGGCACCATCACGAAAGCGGCCGACCTGATGACACAAAACGGAGCGCGCTCCGTGAGGGCGATTGCCAGCCATGCAGTGATGTCGGATCCGGCATCCACACGCATCGATCAGTCCACATTGAAGGAAATCCTGTTTACCGACAGCATCCCCTACACCAAGAAGAGCGAAAAGGTGAAAATCTTGTCCATCTCCGAAGTGTTTGCCGATTCGATCCGCCGTGTTTGCAACAACGAATCGATCAGCTCACTCTACGTCCTTTAAAAAAAAACTGTAAAAACCTTCGTTTAAAAATATCGCGGGGAATATCCATTTTTGGGTGTTCTCCGCTTCTTGGTCTTATTTGGAGACAAAAGCATCAGGATACTTTACCCGATAGAGGATGCTCCCGTCGCTGGCATGAATCCACGTGCCAAAGATCCTTTCCGATTTCGTTAGTTCAATAATCCTTGCTCCGTATCCAATGTTGGTATAAGTGGTTTTGCTTCCCGAAAAACGACCGTAGGCCAAGCATATCCCATTCAGGTAGCCAATGTAGTCGTTGTTGTGATCGTGACCAGTAAACACACCCATCACGTCCCCATGTTCGACCATGGAAGCGAACATGCCCGTGTTGAGAAAGCCTGGGCACTCTTGCTCTTTCCTTGTACCGAAAACGGTGTTCTTCTTCACAAAATTCTTCGTTGTGTCCGAAAGCAAGGCATATTCCTGCAACGGAATGTGGAAGAAAGCCAATGCAGGATAAGGTTTGCCGCTGTTTTGTTTCGTAAACGAAGCGCTGTTTTTCGCATACCAATCCACTTGGTCGGTTCCCAGCCAGTCGTATCCCTTTTGTCCTCCGATGTTGTTGTAGGCGTTGGAGTCCATAAAATATAGCACGGCACCGGTTTTTCCAGTCTCATCTTTCACCTCCAAAGTATAATTTCCAACCCCTTTCAAGTAGGCTGGACCTTTCTCTGACAAGGAATATGGCTTCTGAATCACATAATCCATTATTTGTTGGCGGGTCCAATCTTGTTCGTCGTCGTGGTTGCCCAACACCACGGCATAAGGTATTTTGCGATCTATGGCCGGTTTCAGCACCTCGTCCCACCCGGGTTGGGCGGGCGTGTTGGTAACAATATCTCCCGTGAAGGCAACCAAATCGGGTTTTTCGGCATCAAGCACCTGCTGCATCATGGCAATCGATTTGGCCGATTCCGTAGAACTGCATTTGTAGTGTATGTCGGTAAACTGCACGATCTTGAACTTTCCGTTTTTGCCGAAAAGCAATGTATGCTGCGCATAAGTAGTTGCTATGCAAGCCATAAGAAGCATTAATAATCCTGTTTTTTTCATCCTTCGGTGTTCTATTTGATGGCTGATTTTATTTTTAGTGGAATATCGTAATTGAAGTATTTTCCGATGAACTTGTCAGCCTGTGGTCCATAGGCAAAGACGGGTATCAGTATCGGTGTGTGGTCGTCGGTGACATAATAGGCGGTGAGGCGTCCCGTCTGGTTGTCGCCGTCAATCAAGGTTAGACCGCCTGTCTCGTGGTCGGCAGTGACGATGACCAAGGTTTGTCCGTTTTTGTCGGCAAATTTCAAGGCCTCAGCCACAGCTTGGTCGAAGCTAAGCGTTTCCAGGATGGATCCCGGAAGGTAACGGGCATGGCCGGCATAATCTATTTTAGCCCCTTCCACCATCAGGAAAAATCCATTGGGATTTGATTGGTTCAGCTTTTGGATCGTATTGTGGGTGGCTTGAGCCAGTAATCCGATGTTTTCGGTGTTTGCTGCTTCGCCCATCCTTTCGTCCACGCAAATGTCTTTTCCCGCCTTCAAGTTCATATCGTTGATGCTGGTGATGAAGTTGTAATTCTTCTTTTTCAATTCCCCGATCAGGTTTAAGCTGTCGTGCCGTTGGGTGAACACGTTCATGCCACTGCCTGCGAGCACTGTCAGCTTGCCGTTAAGCAGCTCACGGGTGATGCCGTCGGCATCGTCGCGTTCCAGATTGTGTGCATAGAAGACGGCTGGCGTGGCGTCCGCCACATTGCCGAGGGTGACCACCCCGCAGGCTCTTTTTTTGTCCAAGAAAAAATCTGTCAGCAAGGGATAAGGCTCTCCTTCATCGCTCATGCAGATGTGGCGGTTGGAGTTTTTCTTGCCCGTGGACAAGGCACTTCCGGAACCAGCCGAATCGGTGGTGAAAGCGTCTTTGGAGGAGGTACACATCATCCCCATGTATTTCATCTTGAGCATCGTTAGTCCCCGGTTGACACGGTCGGCAGCGGCGACTTGTGCCAGTCCCATCCCGTCTCCAATAAGAAGGATGACGTTTTTTACGGGCAGGTTGGCCCCATCGTTCCGGTAAGCGGGAATGTAGGGGGCGATGGTGTCGGTCAGTTGCATTTTCTCGTTGTCGAAGCCGCCGAAGTTGTATGTGGTTTTGTCGAGGCGGTCTGTTTTCACAATCTCTTCCGGTGCTGTTTTCTTTTTGCCCGAAATCTCGTAATTCTTTTTCTCCCAGTCGCGGAAAAATTCGGCACACTGCTCCACTTTGTCGGTGTTGATGTAATCCGCACCCAACCAATAGAACGTGTTCCAAGCCGTGATGCCGTCGGGTGCTCCCCAAAAGCGGATAGGCTTGTTTTGAGCATGTGCCTTGTCGATGGCTGCCATCACCTTGGCTTTTTCGTCACGCACGAGCGACCCTTTGCCGTTCCAATGGGAGAGGCTCTTGAAGTCTTGGCTGAACATGGCGACTTGCTTCAACTGCTCTTCGGTGTATTTGTCGTCCAAGTTGCCATCGAAAAGGATGTAAGAAGGGTATTGAGAAAATTTCTCGGGAGAAGGCACATGACCCGTGATGGCGATATGCACCGCATTGGGATTGACATTCGGGTTGAAAACTTCAGGATATTTCCCGCAAAGTTTCACTAAAGCGTCCATAAAGGCATCGGTGTTGTCTGATTTGATTTCAACAACGAGTTGTAGTGGGCGATCGGAATCCGCCCAAGCTTTTCCTTTATTAAGCTCGTAAAGTGACAACAATGGGCGCAGGTACATGGCTTCGAAAGTCTTTAGCGGCTGAATGTCCACCTCGTCGTGGCTCACGTAAAATTCCCCGTCGCGATAGAACATGTCGACTTCTATGGAATATATTTTCTGTGCATAGGCTTCGTAAAAAGGCACGGTGCGCGTGTAATCATTGTGCGAGTGGATTTTCACCGGATATTGCGCCATGAGCGTATTTCCGAAAGGAGCCATGCAAGCGAAAGCTGCAATCGATAGCAAGTTTTTTATATTCATCTTTTTTGTGTATGTAAGTACTGATTAAAATAGATTATCTTATTTTTTAACGCAAGACTTAGCCTTTAGCTGATAGCTGTTAGAAAAGGCCAATGGCTAAAAGCTATTGGCTATCTGCTTATACGTTTTTACTTAATTCATTGAAAGGACAAAATAGCTGGGCAAAAGCTTTGTTGTATCGCTTCTGTTCCAGCTATTTGGTTTCTAATTATTTAAATGGCTACCTCGGCCTTACTTATAACCGTCGTTTTGTTTCAGCTTTCCATTCGACTTTGTAATCTGATTGGATGGATAAGGAAACACCATCATGTAATCGTCATATTTCGTCTTGTTCTTATAATCTCCATAATCGGCGATTTCGAATGTCGATAGAGGATTTGTCCGGTCGCTGTATTTGCGGATACGAGGATGCGCATTCAGCTCTTTCTCGGCCAAAGCCTTGATGATGGCGTCGGAAGAGCGATGCCAACGTTTCAAGTCGAAAAGGTGGTCGGTGAATTCGAATGCCAATTCGCAACGGCGCTCGTGGTACAAGTCGGCCATCGTGGGCGTGTAGTTGTCTCCCAAAGGGGCAAGGTTCGAGCGGGTGCGTATCCGGTTGAGATCGGTTCTGGCTTTACCGGCCTGCCCTGTCATCAGGTAGGCTTCGGCGCGGAACAACAACATCTCGGCAAAACGGATGATCGGAAAATTCACCCGTGCTGTGGGCCAGTCGCCGCTGGTGTTCACGTAGCCTGCTTGGTCGGCATTGGCATATTTGAAGGGATCCATGTATTTGTTGACCATGAAACCAGCTTCAATATCGGATGCCGAGTAGAACTTGCGGGTCTCTCCCCAGAACTGGAACTCCTGGTTGTATTCGAGGATCGAACGTTTGATGCGGTCGTTTCCGGCTCCATCTTTTGCCATCTCTTCGTAGATGTCGTAGGTGGGCTTGTTTTGTCCCCATCCATTGAATTTTCCCCATCCCTTGTTTTCGAGCACAACACCGGGAAACTCGCTACCTCCGCCAGTGGATCCGCCGGTGGAAGGAATCGACCAGATGTATTCCTTGTTCCAGAAATTGGCAAAATCGGAAGAAAAGAATTCGTTCAAAGAAGAGGCAAGGCCGCGTCCGTAATCGCTTTCGAGGGAATTCACCATCGAAATCACGTTGCTCCATTGCGAAGCATCCCAGGTGGACCAATAGGCGTACACCTTGGCTTTGTAGGCCACGGCAGCCGCTTGGTGGGCGCGTCCCCGGTCTGCAGCGCCGTATTCCTCAAACTTGGGAAGGTATTTGATGGCATTGTCCATGTCCTGGATGATGTATTTGTAGTTGTCCACCACCGATGCCTGTTGCGTTGGAATGGAATTGTCATTTTCGTACCCGTTCGGGTAATCTTCGTAGCGGACGAAGGGGACACCCTGCTTGTCGGTGCCGTAGCGATAGGCGATGTAGAAATGGGCCATGCCCCGAAGGAAAAAGGCTTCACCCAAGCTGCGTTTCTCAATGCTGGTCAATGTGGTGGAGCTTTGTTTTCCCAACAGCTTCTCGATCACCCAGTTGGAACGTGCCATCACTTGGTAGAAGAGATCAAAATTTCCAGTCAGCGGACTTTCATCGCCTGTATAGGCAAAGGTGGCCAAGGTGTTGAACCCACGTGTGCGCCCCCACACCACGTCGCAGGCAGCCCCTTGTTCCCAGAATAGATTCCGTCCGAAAGACGTTTCGGAATGAAGCGGATCGTACAATGCCGCAATGGCATCGATGGATTGCTTGTCATTTGTGAAGTAGGACGTGGTGGTTGGGGAGCCTTCCGATTGCACATCCAGGAAATCGGTACAGGAATTCAACATCAGCCCGGACAAAGCTATTGCGAATATGTATTTATTGATTTTCATACGATTAATTTTTTCTATTAAGTGGTATGCAACGCTGCATGATGTTTGAATCATCGTCTTTGGTGATTTGCTAAAATCATGCTTTGTTTCACAATCTTGGTTTTGAATCATTTATAAATTAATAGGTCAGTTTGACTCCAACAGAAAACACACGTGATACCGGATAAGTCAGGCCGTCCCAGCCGCCTGTCTCGGGATCCATACCGGAATATTTGGTGAATGTGTGCAGGTTTTCACCGCTCAAATACATCGACATGCTGCTGTTGCGGGCTGAGAGATGCGACGATTTGCGCAGCAAGTCTGTCAAGTCGTAAGAAATTGTCAGGTTCTTGAGGCGGAGGTACGAAGCATTTTCGAGGTACCAGCTTGAGGGTGTCACAAAGTTTCCGTTGGGATCCGATTTAGACAAGCGTGGAATATTCGAGGAAGTATTTGTCGGGCTCCAGGCGTTGAGTATTTCATTCGAACGGTTGAAGTTTCCTTCCACATCGCTTAGGAGCATGTATTTTCCCACGTACAAGGCTTGAGCACCTCCCACGCCTTGAAACATGGCGCTGGCCGAAAGCTTCTTGTAGGTGAACCCGAGAGTGAAGGCAAACGTGGTCTTGGGTGTTGCGTTGCCCATATATTGGCGGTCTTTGTCGCTGATGACCCCATCTCCGTTAGAGTCCACAAATTTCAAGTCGCCAGCCACAGCATTGGGTTGGATGCGTTTTCCGTCCTTGTTCACATAAGCTGCTGCTTCCGCATCGCTTTGGAAAATGCCATCGGCCTTGATCAGGTAATACGAATCAAGCGGTTGTCCTTCCGGTGTTTGGTACATGTATGGGATGTTGCGGAACGATCCGTCTCCTGTCCATACCCCGGGAGTGCCGTCAATATTTTTAACGCCGGTGCTGGACACCCAG
>MKRS01000577.1 GCA_001897035.1 Bacteroidales bacterium 45-6 | reverse complement strand
CCGAAGGAGACATGCGGACCGTGGTTCATAAAAGTTGCGGGTTGGCCGCGCAGACATTTATGATCGCTATGGCAAACGAAGGCTACGACACCTGTCCCCTCGAGGGGTTCGACAGCGGGCTGGTGAAGAAAATTCTTCGTCTGCCTCGCAGTTCCGAGATCAACATGGTGATTCCCTGCGGCATCCGCAATGGGGACAAAGGTATTTGGGGCGAGCGATTCAGGGTGCCGTTCGAGGAAGTTACAGACGGGTTTAATGTGCTGATCTGCTAATGGATAAATTAGAATTCGGTGATTCGGACATAAAAAAAGCCGGATGGAAGTGAATATCTTCCGCCCGGCTTTTTCTATTTTGTTCAGTCAGGAATTATTTCTTTCCCGATTTGTATCTTTTATTGAGCAAGCTCAAGATCTGATTTGTAATGTCGTATTTTTCTTTTGCATAAAGCACATTGTCCATACCGGAATTGCTCAACACCATCTGGAAATTGGCTTTTTTGTTGTAGTCCTTAATCACGACACGGACAGAATCGGCCAACTGGTTGTTCAGTTTCTGTTGCTCGCGTCTGAATTCATCATCCAAGCGTGAACCGGTAGCCTTCAACTCTTTGTCCATGTTTTGGAGCCTCAGGTATTCTTGCTGAGCCCTTTCTTCGCTCAAGAACGCATTTTGTTGCACTTTGCGTTGAAATTCGGCATAATCGTTTTGGAATCTTGTTTGCTTTTCTTTCATCGTCGCATTCGAGCTTTCGAGCTTTCTCATCAAGTTTTCGTTTGCTTCCTTTGCAAAATTGTAGTTTGACAAAATAGTATCCACATTCACATAGGCTATTGGTAATGTAGAAGTTGTGTCGGCGGCATCAAATTTAACAACTTTTCCTTTTTCTTCCTTTGGACTGCAAGAACTAAACCCTGTTACAGACAAAACCAATACAGACACTGCAAGCATTCCATTGATAATATAGGAAATTCTTTTCATCTTGATCAAATTATAATTTACTAATTCTTGAGTTTGCATAACTCACTACAAATAGTGAGAAACGGTGCAAAGGTAATTTTTATACTCAATATTCAATCATTGTTTAACCTATAAAAGATGTGAAATTCTTGATTTGGCTCATTAAAATAGATAATTTAGCACTATTGCAACAAGTTCTTCTTGGTAAACCCCCATTTGGGCTGTTATACTGAAGGACGAATATCAAATTTAAGAATATGACTATAAAAGATTTGAAT
>MKRS01000576.1 GCA_001897035.1 Bacteroidales bacterium 45-6 | reverse complement strand
GCAGGAGAAGGATGTCAATTGCTTCTTCATTTCGTTGAAAGCGGGTGGGGTAGGGCTTAACCTTACTGCCGCCGACTATGTATTCATCCTCGATCCCTGGTGGAATCCCGCCGCCGAAATGCAGGCTCTCAGTCGCTCGCACCGCATCGGGCAAGACAAGAATGTGATGGTTTACCGCTTCATTTCGAATGGAACTATCGAGGAGAAAATCCGCCGCTTGCAAGACACCAAATCCCGTTTGGCCGAAACCTTCATGACCTCCTCCAACCCTTTGCAGGGCATGACCAAAGCCGAAATTGACGTGTTGCTGGAGTGACGGCGGAGCTTTCTCAAACCGGATCTCCAGCCAGGCAACCGATTGAATCGTCGTTCAATTGGTTGCATTGAAAAAAGACTCATTGCATCTTCCAAAATCGCACATTTCATTTTCTTCTTAAAGAAAATTCCCCGCCAAGTGACAAATAGGTTTGGCGGTTGCTTTCATCGTTTTATTTTCTTCATTTACAGAGGGTGGATAAGAATTAATCCCTTATTTGTCAGGTATTAACTTGTGCCATTGCTTGCCGTGTCCTCGCATTGCATTCCATGTTTTTCGCTCAAAAAAGTCAAAAAGGATAAAAGGTAAGTTTATTTTTGAAATACTTTCCAGACAGCAAACCACTACTTTTGCTCAACCAAAAGGAAATAAATACCACGTAAAACAATGAGTAGAAAAAGTATCTTCGTAACCCTGCTTGTCATCCTGTCTCAATCGGGATTTTTATTAGCCCAAAAAACAAAAGGGGTCGTCTCCAATAGCCAGCCACCTAACAATATCTTTGTTGCAAGGAATATTGCTGCGTTAATGGAAAAGACGTTTGATTGGCAAATAAAAAATCCTTTCACGACAAATGATTATACCGAGCAATGGGCTAGGTCGGTATTGTATTCTGGCGTCATGTACGCATATAAAACGACTGGCAGCCGTGTTTATATCGACCAGACAATCAAGTGGGGAGACGGCTGGGACTGGAAACGAGGTGTGAGGTATCGCCATGCTGACGATTTGGCTTGTGGCCATGCTTATCTGGATGCCTATTCCCAAACAAAAAAAACGAAGATGCTAACAGGTATAAAATCTGCAATTGATAGTTTGATGGCAGACCCAAAAGCCGGACGTGAGGATTGGTGGTGGTGTGATGCCCTCTTCATGGCCCCCCCGGTGTTGGTTCGGTTAGGCAATGCTACAAACGAGGCGAAATATTATGATTATTTAGATAAAATGTATTGGGATACAGTGGATTATCTTTATAGTCCTGCTGATAGCCTATTCTTCAGGGATAAAAGCTTCTTTCATGCTAAAACGAAAAACGGCAAGAAAGTTTTTTGGTCACGCGGAAATGCGTGGGTGATTGGCGGCCTGACGCAAATGTTGGATATGATGCCTAAAAACGAGCCTTCACGGTCAAGATACCTGGCGCTGTATAAAAAAATGATATACAAAATTGTGGCCTTGCAACAGCCGGATGGTTTGTGGCGCGCCAGCCTCCTGGATTCGCTTGAAATTCAGGCGAAAGAGACAAGCGGAAGTACGTTCTTTGCATTTGCTATGGCCTGGGGAGTGAATAATGGAATTCTGCCTGAAAGAATATTTGTTCCGAAAATACAAAAAGCCTGGGCGGCAATTGTCCGGTGCATCAATGAGGACGGAAGATTGGGGTACGTGCAACCCATCGGAGCGATGCCCGAGGATGTGAAAGCGGACGATAATCAAGAATATGGAACTGGGGCTTTCCTGATGGTGGGATCAGAAATGATAAAAATGTCGAAATTGGCACACGTTAAAAACAAGCGCGGAGTGAAGCCAAGAAAGGGATCGAGTAAAACAAATTCCAAAGACGAATCTACATTGAAAAACATAACGAGATTAACCATAAAATAAATCAATACTTCAATCATGAAAATTCAACTTAAAGAAAAAATCATATTGATTAAAATTTGCCTTGCATTTGTTCTGGCCGTCCATTCAAGTATATTGAAATCGCAAACTCCTGATAAAGATATTTTTTCAATTATTAACTTGGACTATAAAGGACTGGAGGATGTGAAAAAGCTTCATGAAGCAGGTAAAGATACTGAAGCGTGTGCTGCGTTGCTGACTTACTACAAGCAACGGACAAAAATCGTGAATCCGGAACTGGATTTGTCGCATATCTGGATATCTAAAGAAGAGCAACGCTGGGCGGATGATGCTCTGGAGCATAAGTTTTATTCGCACGAAGGATTTGTTCCGAGCTTTTTTTATGGAAAAGATATTGACTGGAGCTATTGGCCGGTAAAAGACAACGAGCTCCGTTGGCAGCTGCATCGCCAGAAATGGTTTATTCCAATGGGAAAATCCTTCCGATTGACCGGTGATGAAAAGTGGGCGAAGGAATGGACGTTTCAATACCTCGACTGGATCAAAAAGAATCCTATGATTGAAAAGAATAACAATTCGACTGGCCAAAACAATGGCACAGCCTCAAAAGACGTTAGCCAAGCTGATCTTGAAAACATGACTTACGCCTGGCGGCAACTGGAGGTGAGCGAGCGTTTGCAGAACCATTATTCCTATTTCCAGCTATTTAATACGTCAACGTATTTTACGCCCGAGTTTTTCTGCACGTTTTTGGCGAATGTATATAAACATGCCAATTATGTGGTGAACAACTATTCCCGCGATGGAAATCATCTCCTGTTCGAGGCGCAGCGGTTGCTGAATGCGGGCATACTATTCCCCGAGTTTAAGGATGCGCCAAAATGGCGGAAATCAACGATCGACATCTTAAACAAACAGATGGCCATCCAGATCATGGACGATGGGATGCAATACGAGCTGGATCCAAAATACCACATGGCGATGATTTATATATTTTGCCAAGCGCTGACTATTGCAGAATTAAATGGTTATCAAGCCGAATTCCCCCCAAAATACAAAGAAACTATTGAGAAGATGATTGCCGCGTATTATGGCATCTTGTTGCCGGATCTGTCAATGCCGATGTTCAGCGATACGCATGAAATGCCAGCGGCGAACGCTATTGCCAACTTGAAAAACTTTACCAAGGTATTCCCAAACGATCAGCAAATCCGCTTTCTTATCACTGATGGAAAAGAAGGCGTAGCGCCGCAATCACCTTTGATAGCCATGAAGACCTCGGGTTTCTATTCTTTCCGCAGCAGTTGGGATCGGGATGCGATTGGTATGGTGTACAAGGGTGGCCCTGGTGGTGGAGACTGGCATTGGCATTGTCAGTTGGACAACGGCACCTTCAACATAATGGTAAAAGGCCGTAATTTCTTCCCCGATTCGGGTTCTTATTCGTATGCTGGAGATGACGAAGTGATGAAAATGCGCAACTGGTTTCGTCAGACGAAAGTACATAACACCCTGACATTGAATGATGCAAATCTTGAAAACGTTGACACAAGATGTCTTTTGTGGAAAACCATTGGTAATGCAGATATATTGGTTACCGAAAATCCAAGTTACAATAACCTCAAGCACCGTCGATCAGTCTTTTTTGTAGATAAGAAATTTTTCGTTGTGGTGGATGAAGCTATCGGATCGGCTACCGGAAAAGTAGGTATTCATTATCAAATGTGCGAAGGAGATGTGACCTTGGACTTGGCAGGCCAGAAGGCATTTACGAACTTCGACGATGGCAACAATTTGATTGTGAAAACATTTTCGGAACAAAAACAGGTGATGGCTGAAGAAGAAGGCTGGGTTTCGTACCAATCGAAACAAAAAAAAGAGCGCAAAGCATTTGACTTCAATGTGGATAAGCAAAGCGACAAACCGACCCGTTTTATTACGGTGATCTTACCGGTAGAGAGCGCTGCGAAATCCCAGGAAATGAAGGCTGTATTTGCAAATCCGTTTTCCGAAAAAGGGCTGGGCGTGACATTGAAGATCGGAAAACAAAATTATAAGCTGAATTACCAGCTATAAAACTGCAACCAATAAATCAACTACCATAAATCAACGAAAAATGAGAAGATTAAGAATTTATTTAGGAGTCTTGCTTGGCCTCATGTTTTTGCAAGGGTGCGACCGAGAAAACGACATTAATACCTTGCCTCCATCCAATTTACGCACTATTGTGAGTTTTAATCTCTACCGTTTCAATAATCCACTCAACTTATTTTCAAGCGTATATGGCACCATAGACGAGGCGAACAAAATTATCACATTGAGATTCACCCCAGGTTCTTATCCTAATTTAGATTCCTTACGGTCTTTGTGGCCCCAGATTTATATTGCTCCGTGGGCCACAGTGAGTCCGGACAATCTACAACCGGTAGATCTCAGGCCAGACACAGTTGAATTCACTGTTACGGCACAAAGCGGTAAAAAAGCTGTTTATGCTGTTGTGAAGAAGTTTAATTAATCAAAATTAAATCAAAAGATACCATGAGAATTATCACGCCGATAAAATCAAGATTATTTCTGTTCGCATTCCTTCTATTCATTGGAACACATTTATTTGCACAGACAATAGCCATTACTGGGAATGTTTCGGATAATGAGGGTCCTTTAGAGGGCGTCAACGTAGTAGAACAGGGCTCTAAAACACACGTGCTCACTGACAAATCAGGCAAGTTCAGCATCCAAGCCAAGGCTAATGGCGTATTGGTCATATCCTATCTCGGATTTGAAAGCCAGACAGTCAAAATCAATGGTCGAACAACGATTGATGTGGTTTTGAATGAGAATCTTCAAAATCTGTCCGAAGTAGTGGTGGTTGGATACGGAACGATGAAAAAACGCGATATAACCGGATCCATAAGCTCCATCACAGCAAAAGATATTGAGAAAAGCAGGCCGGTGAATCTGGCAGACGCCTTGCAGGGCAAAATCGCGGGCCTTGACATCATGACAAGTTCTGAACCGGGAGCAAACGCAAGTTATCGAATCAGGGGTACATCCACCCTGAGCGATGGGGGCTCAAATCCACTCTTTATTGTGGATGGAATGGAAACGCAGAACATAAATGGCATAAACCCACGCGACATCGCATCCGTTGAAGTACTAAAAGATGCAGCTTCAACTGCCATCTATGGCTCCAAATCTGCCAATGGTGTTATTCTTATAACAACGAAAGAAGGAAACACTTCCAAGGCAAAGGTGTCCCTGAGCTATTCATTGAAGCAATCGCAAATGACAAAGTATATGCCGCAAATGAACCGGCTGCAAGGGTTTCGATACGAGCAATTGCGTAATTTTCTTGGCGGAAACTACTTTGTAAACAATCGGGATTCATTGAATCCATCAAATTCGGCAGACAATTTTTATCAATCATTATTGTTTAGAAAGGCTTATACGAACCAAATAGATGCAAGTGTTTCCGGAGCTGATAAGAGGATTAAATATTTCATTAGTGCTGGCTATGTGAATGAGCCAGGAATCCAGATCAACACCTATAACAATCGCTTGACAACGCGTATTAACGTCGATTACAAAGGAAACGATAAGCTTACAGTGGGAAACCGCCTTGCCTTAGCAGTTTCCAAGCAACGGCAAGCTACCTGGGGCTCGCGTGCCCAAATGCTGCAACGGCCTGCCAATTACAGCGTTTACGAGCCTGACGGTTCTTATACCCCCGTTTTGTATAGCAGGCCAAATCCTGTTGCTGTGTCGATGCTGGGACCCAATGATTACAAGAATTACAATTTGAGCATCAACGAGTTTGTTGAATATAAATTTATTCCGGCCTTGTCGTTCAAATCATCCATTTCGGGGTCTTTATATCAGAGCAATATGAATTATTTTGCACCATCTATTTTAGACCAGGCACTCCGGGCAAAGTCGGCCAATTCCAACAGGACGGATGTTTCTTGGACACAAGAAAACGTCTTGAATTATTGGAAAAAAATAAAGGGAGTGCATGAAATTTGGTTAATGGGTGGATTCAGCTTGCAAGGAAATACAACTGATATGACACAACTAAATGTAACCGACAACATTACCAGCAGTATTCCTATCTCAAATGCCTACGGTGGCGTTGTTATGTCGCAAACGTATGCGTCGTGGACTGGCTATCGAATGGCGTCTTTTTTTGGACGAGGGTCATACAACTACAAAGGCCGCTATCTATTCAATACGAATATCCGTTATGACGGGTCGTCTCGCTTTGGGGTAAATAAGCGATGGGGGCTGTTTCCATCGGCATCGGCAGGATGGCGCTTTTCGGACGAATCGTTTATGAAATGGAGCGGTAAGGTGTTGAAAGACGCTAAGTTGAGAGTGAGCTACGGGGTGACCGGTAATCAGTGGACTGGCGACTTTGCATCCCAAGGCTTGTATGGAACCAGCACGTATGCAGACAACATGGGTTTGTCCCCATCTCAACTAAGTAACCCAAATTTAAGTTGGGAACAAACGCGGCAGTTGAACGCCGGCCTTGATTTAATATTTAATGATTATCCGTTGTATTGCCTAAATTGATTTTTGTATGTAACCGAGGCTATCATAAGCCTGTCAAATAAGTTTTCTCCAAAATATCTTCT
>MKRS01000575.1 GCA_001897035.1 Bacteroidales bacterium 45-6 | reverse complement strand
ATTCGATTTCTACCTGGCCCCTTTTGTCAAAAAGAGTTTTCAGGAGGAGATACGCATCCTCGAGCAAATCACGGGACAAAATTATTCGCATCTCTACGAAGTGCAGGTGGAAGACTATCTGACCAAAGACCTGGACGGATTGCAGGGCAACGACCGGATCTTGCAGCACGCCATCAACCGCACAGCGGGCAGGGTGCATCAGTCGATGGAAGCATTCATCCACAACATGAACACCATTCATTCACGAGGAGGCAACCAGGTGGTTTTCAGCTCCATCAATTATGGCACCGACACTTCTCCCGAGGGGCGTTGCGTGATCCGGGAATTACTGAATTCCACTTATCAGGGTGTTGGCCATGGTGTTACGGCCATTTTCCCGATCCAGATATGGAAAAAGAAGCGAGGCGTGAACTATCTGCCCGAAGACCGAAATTTTGACCTCTACGAATTGGCTTGCAAGGTGAGCGCGAAGCGGTTTTTCCCCAATTTCCTGAATCTGGATGCGACATTCAACCAGCACGAAGGCTGGCGTAGCGACGACCCCAAACGCTACCAAAACGAAGTGGCCACGATGGGCTGCCGCACCCGTGTATTTGAAAACCGTTTTGGAGAAAAAACCTCGATTGGCCGCGGAAACCTTTCGTTTTCGACGATCAACTTAGTGCGCATTGCTTTGGAATGCCGGAACATCGAAAATGAGAAGGAGAAAATGGAATGTTTCTACCGCAAGCTCGATCTTTTCCTTGGCATTGCCGCCAAGCAGTTGCATCAGCGGTTTGAATTCCAGAAAACGGCTGCACCCAAGCAGTTTCCGCTTCTGATGTCCGTTTTATGGAAAGGATGCGAGGCGATGGAATCGGATGCATCCATCGAAAAGGTAATCAATCAGGGAACGTTGGGCATCGGGTTCATTGGCTTGGCGGAAGCCTTGGTGGCACTCACCGGACAGCATCACGGCGAATCGGAAGCTGCACAAAAGTTTGGATTGGAAATCGTGACTTACATGCGCGACAAGGCAAACGAATATTCGGAACAATACCAGCACAATTATAGCATCTTGGCAACCCCAGCCGAAGGATTAGCCGGCCGCTTTACCCGCCGCGACCGAAAAGATTTTGGCATCGTGGAGGGAATCACCGATCGCGAATATTACACCAACTCCAACCACGTGCCGGTTTACTACAAATGCTCGGCCTTGCAAAAAGCCAAAGTAGAAGCCCCTTACCACGACCTCGCCCGTGGAGGACACATCTTTTATGTGGAAATAGACGGCGACGCCACCCACAACCCTCAGGCGATCAAAACGGTGGTGGACATGATGGACAAATTCAACATGGGATATACCTCGGTGAACCACAACCGCAACCGCTGCCTCGATTGCGGATACGAAAATGCTTCGTTGAAAATGGACGTATGCCCCAAATGCGGCAGCCGCCACATCGACAAGCTGCAACGCATCACGGGCTACCTCGTGGGGACAACCGATCGCTGGAACAAGGCCAAGCTCGCTGAACTTAACGACCGCATTGTCCATGAATAAGCTCTCCGTAATCGAGATTTTGCACTACACCACCGTGGACGGGCCGGGTTTCCGCACGGTGGTGTATGCAGCTGGTTGCACTCATGCCTGCCCGGGATGCCACAACGCACACACCTGGGACAGCGAGAAAGGGAAAATGCTCTCTGTTTCTGAAATCCTTGAGACGGTCAGGGCAGACGATTTTGCCAACGTCACTTTTTCCGGAGGGGATCCTCTTTTCCAAGTGGAAGGATTCACCGAACTGGCTCGGCACCTAAAAGCTGAAACCGACAAGAACATCTGGTGCTACACAGGTTTCACTTTCGAGCAAGTGCTTCGTTCGGTGCGTTTTGCTCAAATTCTTCCCCATATCGATGTGCTGGTGGATGGTCGTTTCGAAGAAAGCTTGAAAGACGAAAACCTGCTTTTTCGAGGAAGCAGCAATCAGCGCTTGGTAGATGTGCAGGCTTCGCTGGCGAAAGGACGAGTGGTGCTGTACGAGAACCAACTGGTGGAAAGCTGGATGTGACACCCAGAAAGCGAAAGACGGCAACCCAATAAGTTAAAACAAATATCCTTTGCGGTAGTTTTAAAAAACGCGAATCCGGTATTGACCGGCAATTTTCAAGCGTTTAATGAATCTAATAGATTGTTAGTTATTGATAATAAGCTTTCGAATTGAGAATAATTTATTTAATATTGTGGGAGAGTTCGAGAAGACATGTAATCCCAAGATAGTAATGTAATATTTAAAATCGAAAAGTATGAAGTATTTACATTTTTCCTTATCCCTTGCTGCTGGTTGCATTTTGCTGACCAGTTGTGTGAGTAAAAAGCAGTTTGTTGGTTTACAAGAAAACTACAATAAATTACAAGCAGACAACACCGATTTGCAGCACAATCTCCAGGCTTCGCAGATCCAGCTTGCAGAAAGCCGAGCGAATGCGAAAAGCCTCGAAGACCGTTTGGCGGAAGCTCGTAAGAACAACGAAGAGTTGAGGACAGCCTACGCTGCCCTGCAAGGTTCTTTGGACAAAAGTATTCAGCAAAATTCGCAGGGCAATGTCAACATCTCGAAACTGGTGGACGAGATAAATGCCTCCAACCGGTTCATCAAGCAACTGGTGGAAACCAAAAACAAATCCGATTCGTTGAATCTGATATTGACCACTAACCTCACCCGTTCGTTGTCTCGCGACGAGTTGAAAGACGTGAACATCCAAGTGCTGAAAGGTGTGGTTTACATCTCTTTGGCTGACAACATGCTTTACAAATCGGGAAGTTATGAAATCAGCGAAAGGGCTGGCGAAACGCTGAGCAAAATTGCAAAGATCATCATGGACTACAAAGACTACGATGTGCTTGTGGAAGGAAATACAGACACCGATCCTATTTCCCGTCCGAATATCCGCAACAACTGGGACTTGAGCACCCTTCGGGCATCGTCCGTGGTGCAAGCCTTGCAACAAAACTACAGCGTGGATCCCAAACGCCTGACTGCTGCAGGCCGCGGCGAATACAATCCTATTGCCGACAATTCATCCGTCGTGGGCAAACAACGGAACCGTAGAACCCAGATCATCATCACTCCAAAACTGGATCAATTCATGGAACTTATAGACAAGGCGCCGGAAACGTCCGACAACAAATAGAGAGAGTCGTAGAACTTCTTTTTAATCTATTTCAAAACGTCGTACATTCACCCATTATTGGATTGGGAATGCACGACGTTTGGTTATTAAACAGCTAAAACAAAACTATTAGACACATTAAATCAACAAGTTACTCACATTATTTCTAAAAAAATAGCCTCCCGAAAACTTTCAATTTGGTTGCTTTGTTATAAGATCAATACAAGCCAAGGAATACCAGGCCCTAAGCTCTTTCATTTATTTATCCAAATCCATCGAGGTGCCTCTTTTTGTTGAAGAGGAGAATAGGGAATCACGTTAAAATCGTGAGCTGTCGCGCAACTGTAAACGCCACAAAAGTTTCTATAGATAAAATCGATCCACTGTTTCCGTTTTGGGAATGGGAAGGAAAAATAGAAACCGGTGTAAGCCAGGAGACCTGCCTTGAGGAATATTGACAATGCTTCGCGATAAAGGTATCAGTCGAAAAAACATTCACTTTCTTTTCTTTCAAGGTGAACAAATTTTCCATAACCCCGTCGTGCAAGCATTGTGAAATGCAATAAAATTTTCAATAGTTAATTATAAACCAATTTGTTATGAAGAAAAAAGTTTGTTCTCGCTGTTCATCCACATTTGTATGCCGCGAAGATCGCACAGAAGTATGTCACTGTACCCACATTTACTTGTTTTCAGGGGTAAGAGAATATTTGTCAGATAATTACGAAGGCTGTTTGTGCCACCAATGCCTGAAGGAGACCAACGACAGCTTCCACGGGTTTGGCATCAATCCAAAATATTTGGTAAAAAGATAAAAAAGTTAGTTTAAGGATGGCAGTGATGCGTAAATCCAAAAAAAATATTTATTTTTGCACAAGTTTTGGTGATGTGTGCATTTTTCGTGCGACACATTGAAAAGGGAATCAGGTGAAAATCCTGAACAGTCCCGCTGCTGTAAACTCTCTAATAACTATGGACGGTTCTCCGAGCCACTGACTTTATTACTTAAAACAAAGTTGGGAAGGTAGTTTCATAGGTGGAGTAAGTCAGAAGACCTGCCAAAATGTAATACAGTTTGAGGCTTTCGGGAATTAAGGCCAACAGAACATCTTTACTTATTTCCATTTCTTGACAATCGCTTTTCGAATGAAGCCGGTATGTTGCTGTGTCTATTATCCCCTCCGGGATACCTGGATAGCTCCGTGTGCGCATTTGAAAGAATAAAAATTTAGACAAATACATAAATGAATGAAAAAATCGCATGAACAATTTATTGCTCGTCAAGAATTGCTTAGCAAGCAATACGACGAAGCTTATTATGAAAAACAGCACAAACGAGGCAAACTAACTGCCCGCGAACGAATTCTTTTGCTTTTTGACGAAGGAACATTTGAAGAGACGGATGCCTACACACCGCCCGCCAGTGCTTCGTTCGGAAAGACGGTGAAAGCTTTCGGCGACGGCGTAGTAACAGGATTTGGGAAGGTGAACGGCCGCTTGGTGTATGCCTTTTCGCAGGACTTCAACGTGCTGGGAGGCTCGCTTGGATCACAACATGCAGCCAAAATCGTGAAAATGCAGGATTTGGCATTAAAAACAGGCTCGCCTATTGTCGGCCTCATCGATTCGGGTGGAGCGCGCATCCAGGAAGGAATCAGCAGTTTGAACGGCTATGCCGACATATTCAAGCGCAATGTCTTGTCCTCGGGCGTGATTCCGCAAATTTCGGTGATTATGGGGCCTGCCGCCGGCGGCGCCGTGTATTCTCCCGCCCTGACCGATTTCATCTTCATGACGGCTGACACCAGCTACATGTTTGTGACAGGGCCAAACGTGGTGAAAGAGGTATTGAACGAGACAGTCACCACCGAAGACTTGGGTGGCGCATCGGTGCACGGCACCAAATCGGGCGTAGCAGACTTTGTCTATAACGACGACGAAAACACCATCCTCGGCGTCAAGCAGCTCCTGTCGTATCTCCCATCGAACAACCTTGAAACACCGCCCGTGCATCAAGGCGATGCCCTGAAAGAGAAAACGGAAGATCGCTTGCAACATATCGTTCCGGAAGATCCAGACAAACCTTACGATGTGAAAGAGATCATCGAATTGATCGTGGACAACGGCAAATTCCTCGAAGTGAGCGAGAACCATGCGATGAACATTATTACCGCCTTTGCCCGCATCGACGGCCATTCGGTGGGAATCATCGCCAACCAGCCCAAAGTGATGGCCGGAACGCTCGACATCGACTCTTCGGTGAAGGCAGCCCGCTTCATCAACATTTGCAATTCGTTCAATATCCCGATCGTCACGTTGGAGGATGTTCCTGGCTTCCTGCCTGGCACCGACCAAGAACACGACGGCATCATTCGCCACGGAGCAAAGCTATTGTATGCCTACACCAATGCCACCGTGCCCAAAATCACCATCATCTTGCGCAAAGCTTATGGCGGTGCCTATATCGTGATGAACAGCAAGGGTATCGGAGGCGACTTTAGCTTCGCCTGGCCAACGGCCGAAATCGCCGTGATGGGACCCGACGGGGCAATAGCCATCCTCTACCGCAAGGAACTGGCCGAAGCGGAAAATCCTCTTGCTCTCAAGAAGGAATTGACCCAAACCTACCGGGACGAGGTGACTAATCCGTATATTGCTGACGAAAAAGGGTTCATCGACGAAGTGATAGACCCGGCACTTACCCGCAGCAAAATCATCACTTGCCTGAATGCCCTACAACGGAAAACGGTTCTCCGTATCGACAGAAAGCACGGAAATGTACCCCTCTAAATTTGAAATACAACAATGAAAACAAAAGACAATATAAAGACAATCCTGATTGCCAACCGAGGTGAAATTGCCATCCGCATTGCCCATACTGCACAAAAGATGGGGATCCAGGCAGTTGGCATACGCACGCAAAAAGAGCCGAATGCTCATTATCTGCAACACATGGACGTGGTTCTCGATTTCCCTGAACGGGAGAAAAACCAAGTCCCTGAATTTCTCGACATCGAGAGTTTGGTAATGCTTGCCAAGCGCAACGAGGTAGATGCCATCCATCCGGGTTATGGCTATTTGTCGGAAAACGCTCAATTCGCCATCCGTTGCACGGAGGAAGGCATCGTGTTTATCGGCCCATCTCCACGTATCATCCAGAACATGGGCGACAAAGTGGTGGCAAAGGAAATTGCAGCCAAAGCGGGTGTACCAATGCTCGGAAGCAGTAAGGGAAGCGTCTTGACCTTCGACGATGCTGCCGAAATAGCCCGCGGAATCGGCTATCCGATCATCATCAAGGCAACGGCGGGCGGCGGTGGCCGCGGAATGCGCATTGTACGCAGTGAATCTGACTTGAAACAGATGTACCTCTCGGCCGTGTCGGAA
>MKRS01000574.1 GCA_001897035.1 Bacteroidales bacterium 45-6 | reverse complement strand
GGTCACGATCTGCTCGTGCTTCAATGTTTCTTCAAAAGCCTGCAGCGGAGAATCCCAGGATGTGGGCACTTCTTTGATTGGAGCTAACGACACTTTACCGCCACGTGTTATGACGTAGCCGATAAGCTTGGAAGCGTGGCCTTGCTCTTCGTGGAACTGGGCTTTGAACCATTTTGCGAATCCGGGCTTGCCATCCGACTCCATGTGTACGGAGATGGACAGGTAGAAATAGGCAGACCAAAATTCAGTATTGATTTGCGCATTTAATGCTTCTTCTACTTTTTTTGACAACATAGCTTTAAAATTTATATAATTGTTAGCAATAGACTATTTTTGCACTGTAATTACAACATAAAAATGGCATTGAATGTTTCTCCAAATATACAAAAATATTATTATTGCGGCGTGTTTCTGGGGTTGAAACTTTGAGATCCTGCCTGAATTGCACGTTTTTAGATGGGCTGTCTATTTGGTATAGATAATTTATGTTTGCTGTTTTAACATATTATCACGCTGGAATATGTCATTGTGTAATTAATTGGAATATCTTTGTATTTATAAATATCATCTATATTAGTAGAAATTTATTTATGGCTAAAGTAAAAGGTGTAGTTGTTGTCAACGATGAACGTTGTAAAGGCTGCGATCTGTGCGTGGTTTCTTGTCCTTGTGACGTGCTGGTGCTTCATGAGCATGAAGTGAATAGTAAAGGCTATCATTATGTCTATATGAAGAACCCGGAAGCGTGCATTGGTTGTGCAAATTGTGGTTACGTATGTCCCGACGGATGTCTGACTATTTATAAGAAGAAAAATCAATAAAAAGCCTAAGACAGATTAATGCGGTAAACAATTTGCCGCGATAGTCTGTTTTTCTATTTATAAACATATCAATAATGACAGAGTCCCAAGATATCGTGTTAATGAAGGGGAACGAAGCCATTGCTTATGCTGCCATCCGAATTGGCGTTGACGGCTACTTTGGCTATCCCATCACTCCCCAATCCGAAATAATGGAAACCCTCATGAACGAGGCTCCGTGGACAACCACTGGAATGGTTGTCTTGCAAGCTGAAAGCGAGATTGCAGCAATAAATATGGTGTATGGAGGTGCTGCCTGCGGAAAAGCGGTAATGACCTCCTCGTCGAGCCCTGGCATCAGTCTCAAGCAAGAAGGAATTTCATATCTTGCGGGAGCAGAGTTGCCTTGTTTGATTGTAAATGTGATGCGTGGTGGTCCT
>MKRS01000573.1 GCA_001897035.1 Bacteroidales bacterium 45-6 | reverse complement strand
TGCAAGACTCCCCGAAACAAGAATTCCTCGCAAACCGCCGCTACCAGCCCGATGACAAGCAAGGAAGACAAGAAACCGGCCAAGCCTTTGTCTGACAACAGCAGCTTTATCAATTTCTCCGCCTCCATTTCCGTATTCTTCATTTGGCTTTCCAGCCCGGCCAATGCCTCGGGCAGCACCATGTGACTGTTGTAATAGCCTATCCAATTGATGAATGGGAGTATGGAAACCATGATCGCGGATATAATCAGGAATTGGGTAATGGAAAAAGGACGGCGAACTGTCAGGTATTCCTTGGGCGACTCGTGAAACAGGTAGGCGCATAGCAAAGCCGGGACAAGAAACACTACAACAGCCTGCAGCGTTTGCATCGCCTTCAACATGCTCGGGGACAGCAAATCGAGATTCGGCTGCCCGGTAATCACCAAATACGCGGCAGAAACAACCCCCGTAAACACCAATCCGACAAAGAAAAAGAGTCCTAAAAAGGAAAGCTGGCTTCCACTGCCAATGTTTTGAAAAAGTTGCCTGTCCATTGTTATTCGTTCATTATTTACCCATTCCGTTCAGTCTTACGACGGCAATGTCGTTGCAGTTTTTCGAGTTAAGGCAATACTCCACCAAGCTCGTGGGCTGCACCATCACCTGTTTACCGGCACTGGAGGCATGGATAAAAGTCAAAATTCCATTCTTTCGATACACGATCCCAACATGGCTGAAATCGAGCCCGTTTATTTTAGTCCCGAAAAAGACTATGTCACCGTCCCTAAAGTCCTTTTCCTGAGAAGCAATCCGGTCTTTCGGGAGCACCGCATAGCCCATCCTGGAGCTGAGCCTCTTCTCGCATTCCTCGATGGCGCTTTTCGTCGAAGAATCATTTTTTAGGGCCGGATAGAGCCGGGAGTTTACCGACATAAAATCGATCGTTTTCCGTTCTTTAAATCCGCCAAGCGACAAACTTATATTTTGCCAAATGTCCCTTTGTTCGTTCTCAAAAATCCAATCAGAAGAATAATGCAAGCGTGAAGCATAGCCGTCGATCACCCCGTGGCGGTAGCGAAGCCTCTGCAAGACCAACTTGAAGTGGTCGAAACTTCTGTCGGCAGACTTCATCAGCAACGACAAAGCTGCGCAGTTTTCCACAAAAGTCGTGCAATCAAATTCCCGAAGGTTTATCACCAATCGCTCATTTCCTTTCTGCTCCAACGTTCCACCGAAATAAGGGCGGTTGAGAAAATAAAA
>MKRS01000572.1 GCA_001897035.1 Bacteroidales bacterium 45-6 | reverse complement strand
TGTATCCAATAGAAAATCACCACCACTAAAACTAATACATATTGCACTCCAAATTGCATGAGTTTTGACACTACAATGGACAGCGGCATAATCAGGCGCGGAAAATACACCTTGCCCAGCATGGCCGAGTTTTTCGAAAAAACAGTTGCTGTCTCGTTCAGGCAGGTCGAGAAATAATTCCAAAGAGTGATTCCACAAAGGTAAAAAGCTACCTGAGGCACCCCATCGGTCGATATTTTCGCTATATTTCCAAACACCACTACATAAATGATGGTGGTGAAGACAGGACTGACAAAAAACCAGATCGGCCCTAACACGGTTTGTTTGAAATAGGTTACAAAATCTCGCCTCACCAGCATGGTCAGCAGGTCTTTGTAACGCCAGACTTCCCCATAATCTATCTTAAAAAGATTTCCGCGAGGTTCAATAATTTCAGTCCATCCAGATTCAGTGCTATGTCTATTCTCGAATTCCATAATATGTATTTTCAGTCTATGTTATGCTTTAATCTTCAAAATTTGTTCTATCACTTTCCAAACTCTGTCTCCAGCGTCCTTTTCAACCCCTCCTCTATTGCAAACGGAGGAACAAATCCCGAGCCCATTGCTTTGGAAGAGTTAAACTGAGTGACTGCGCAGAATTTCTTCACGCGCACAGAGCTTACCGTAAGTTTCTTCCGCAATACCCATCCCAACAGATCGAAACCATAACCGGCCAACATGCCCAGCCAGTATGGGATATGCGTGGTAGGAATTCGTTTGTTCAGCACTTCGCCCGTGTGATAGACCAAATCAGTGGTCGTGAAATCAGGTTTATCTACATAGTTATAGACCTCATAGCCGACTGCCTTGTCCTTTATCAAGAATTCGATGAACGCTACAATGTTTCCGATATACGACATGGATTTCTTGTTTTCTCCTTTTCCTATCATCAGAAATTTGCCTGAAGCAATCTGTTTCAGCAGGTTATATACATTTCCACGATTGCCCTCTCCGAAGATAACTGTGGGGCGGATAATGTTGATATTCCAATCAGGATGAGCGTTATACCATTCCTGCAGCACTTGCTCTGCTTCCCATTTACTTTTCCCATAATGGTTGAATGGATCTGCCGGAGTGCTTTCAGACGGATTGTCTTTGTTTAGCCCATAGATAGCTACTGAGCTTGTGAAAATAATTCGCTTTATACCATTCATTTCCATCGCCTCCAAGGTATTCTTCATGCCTCCGACATTGACGTCGTAATAAAGCGATACTGGCGATACATTGTCCTTGTGCTCGGCCGCTAACAGCACCACAACGTCGATCCCTTGAAGGGCCGAGGCTAAGGAGTTCTTATCCAAGATATTTCCTATTTTCGTGATGCTATCGTATTTAGTACTTTTTTGTTTGTCTATGTTCAAGATTTGGATAGTTGGATCCTGGGTCAAGAGGCTTATTAAATTAGTTCCAACAAAACCAGATCCTCCAATAAGTGCAATTTTCATTTTATTCTCAATTTGTGCATGTCTCGCAATAATTCTCAATCACGTTTTCTCGCAAAGCCAATCATGTTTTTCCTGTCACTATAATTCTATCGCTTGGGAAACTTGCCCCGATTCAAAGTCCGGGATTGCTTCGTTTTTCTCTGTTTCTTCAACTCTCTTTTTATCCAATATTCTTTTTTCCACTTTGTCAAACCACCAATGGAAGGCTATCCACAGCACAATATCCAAGAGAAGGACAACATTGTTGCTAATATATTCAACCATAATTATGTTAAACAAGCCAAATAAGAATGCCATCAATAAGATAAGGAGCATGGCTGCATGGTGGGATAAACCTATTCTTAGGAATTTGTGGTGCAAGTGATTTCTGTCGGGCTTGAAAATGGGTTTCCCGTGCCGGAATCGCCACCACATGACGCGGGCAACATCAAAGACGGGAATCAGCACCGTGGAGAAAGCGACCACTATGGCCCCCTCAGAAAATGGCATAATCAACTGATTGTTAACTGAATAACTAATAGCCATGAAAGAGACGGAAAATCCCAGGGTCAAACTTCCGGTGTCACCCATGAAAATACGGTGTCTCCTGCGGGAAGATCCAAACACATTGTAATAGAAAAAGGGAATCAGCACCCCAGCCGTAATGAAGGCAAAAACAGCATGAAGCCAAGCATGGTTGTACACGAACAATCCACCCAAAGTGATCGATCCTGCCATAACCAGCCCCGAACACAGTCCGTCTATGCCATCAATCAAATTGAATGCGTTCATGATTAGGACAACGGCAAACACCGTTAGAGGCATCCCCACCCAAGGAGAAAGGTATGTGATCTTCATGATGCCATACAAATCATTGATCCATAAGCCGGAAAGCGGCAATAGCGATGCGGCAATAATCTGTGCGACAAATTTCCGCTTATAGCTCACCCCGATCAAATCATCCGCAATGCCAACCATGAAAAGCAGCACCAGGCCACACATCAACAGGAGGAACATCGGAATGAGAGTAGGTGTCTTATAGTGAAAATCGACGTAGTCAAGCTTGTATAGCATCAATACAGCCAATGTCAGCAAGCAGCATTGAATGGGGGCAAAGGAAACCCCTCCGAGCCTTGGGATGTGGCCTGTGTGTGTCTTCCTCGGGTCAATAGGATCAAACAGGCGACGCCTGAAAGTGACCAGCAAGATATAGGGTATAATCATCCTACCCAGGAACATAGCCATCACAAATGACGCTATAATGAAAACATAGATCATTTGTCGTTTATTTTTTTCACCAAGTAGTCGCTCGGCTTGAATTTTATAGTAACTTTTGATTGAACCTTGCACGCAAAACCTGTCTGGGGATTCCGGGCCATTCGTTCCGAGCGTTCGTGAGGAGAGAAAACACCAAAATACTGGAATTTGACACTACTTCCTTGTTGAATCATATCAACCAACAGATTATGATATTCCTTAATAAATTCCTTGACTTCCACATTCGAGCAGTTCAACCGCTTTGTCAGTTCCTTTGAAAACGAGTTTTTGTTCATAGGTTTATGGGTTTAAACAAATAGTTCTGTCTGTGCTAAATAAAACAATAAGTAAAGCTGCTAAATACTACTCTCCGTAATATCAAAGAGATTTGAATTCTAATTGATCTAAAAACTCCTCAGAAATAAGTTCTTACATTTGTGATAAGAATATAGACGAAATTACAAATGAGGATTAATCCAAAATCAATATAATTTCGAGCTAAACCATAAATAGTTACACTACAATTTGTCCTGTGGAGAAATTAAAGATGAGCATTGATGTATCTTACTTCCATGTTTTCTTAGTTTGCGTGCTAAAACAGTGTAAAGTAAAAACTTTTCCAGCAAATAAACAAATCTTTGCATAAAAAAATGCAATCGAATTCTTCATCCTCCTAAATATTTGATTATATACCACTCCCAAATTGTCCACGATGGCTGAAGCAACGTGCCTGTTTAGGGGATCTATTTTTTGTACAAACCGAGTATTATGCGTATCTTTGCGAAATTTTATTCAAAAAAAGGCTTACAGTATGGCACATTATTTAAACGACATTTCGAGAACATTTAGCGAGTATTTGCTGATTCCGGGCCTGACCACCCACCGATGCACCCCTGCAAATATCTCATTGAGCACACCGCTTGTCAAGTACCGAACAGGAGAAAAAGCTTCGCTCTCCCTGAATATCCCATTTGTGTCCGCAATAATGCAGTCTGTATCAGACCACAAAATGGCCATTGCCTTAGCCCGCAATGGAGGCCTCTCTTTCATCTATGGATCCCAGGGCATTGACTCGCAAGCGGAAATGGTTCGCAAAGTGAAGTCGTACAAAGCAGGCTTTGTGCTGAGCAACGCCAACCTGACGCCCGATGACACCCTCCAGGATGTGCTGGCATTGAAAGAAAAATCGGGTCACGGCACGATTGGTGTCACCAGCGACGGCACTTCAGAAGGGAAGCTGCTCGGCATTGTTACCGGTAGGGATTATCGTGTGACACGGGACAGCTTGGACAAGAAAGTGAAGGAATTCATGACTCCCTTTGAGAAATTAGTGACCGGCGATTTTGGAATCAGCATCAGCGACGCCAACGATATTATTTGGGATCACAAGCTGAACTGCTTGCCGATCATCGACAAAGATCAAAACCTGAAATATTTTGTTTTCCGGAAAGATTACGAAAATCACAAGGCCAATCCGAACGAACTCTCAGACGACAACATGAAGCTCCTCGTGGGAGCTGGCATCAACACCCGCGACTACAAAGAACGTGTACCCAAGTTACTTGAAGCTGGCGTGGATGTGATGTGCATCGATTCGTCGGACGGATTTTCCGAATACCAGAAGGATACAATCGCATATATCAAATCTACATTTGGCGAACACGTGAGGGTGGGCGCCGGAAATGTAGTGGACAAGGACGGCTTCCTCTATTTAGTAGAAGCCGGCGCTGATTTTGTGAAAGTGGGAGTTGGCGGAGGATCCATTTGCATCACCCGCGAACAAAAAGGTATTGGCCGAGGTCAAGCTACTGCCTTGATTGAGGTGGCAGACGCACGCGACGAATATTTCAAGAAGACTGGAATTTATGTGCCTATCTGTTCGGACGGAGGCATCGTTCAAGACTACCACATGGTGTTAGCGATGGCGATGGGTGCAGATTTTCTGATGATGGGCCGATATTTCGCTCGTTTTGACGAAAGTCCCACCCGGAAACTCATGGTCAACGGAAACTACATGAAAGAATATTGGGGGGAAGGATCCAACCGGGCCCGCAATTGGCAACGATACGACATGGGTGGCAGCGAACAGTTGAAATTTGAGGAAGGTGTCGATAGCTTTGTTCCTTACGCCGGAAAGCTGAGGGACAACCTGGCGATCACTCTCGGAAAAATCAAAGCCACCATGAGCAGTTGTGGGGTGATGGATTTGGACGACCTGAAGCAAAACGCCAAGATCACGCTTGTCTCCTCCACCAGCATCATCGAAGGTGGCGCCCACGACGTGGTGGTGAAAGATTCGCGGAGCACTAACAACTAATACACCTGCATATCATAAGAAAAAGGGTATATATCCGGCTTCCGCAGCCGTTTATATACCCTTGCTTCTATTTTAGGGAAAGCGTATTTGTCCTTTATTCCACATCCACATCGAAGTCCACACTCCAGTTTTCGGAATTCCTCAGCATGTCGTCCAGCACAACCGTTTTTCCCTTGGGGTGAAGTACGGTGATATCGAATATTTCGCGGTCCCAATGATTTCGCAAAGAATAGATGTGCGGCTTCAGAAGTATCAACGAATCTTTTTGCTGAACGCCGAAAACCGCATTTTTCACCTTTTCGTTGGCCGAATTGAAGCTGGGCGCGTATGCTTTCTTGTGAACCTTAATTTGCACGGTACTCAGAGTCGTGTCTTCCTCCACGTCGATATGCGGAATCAGGAACCATGCCTTGGTGTCAGGAGATATCTGCTTCAAATCGCCAGAAGAGCGATGCTTCCTCCCCCATTCCATGTCGGTGGCATACTTGAACTCGTCTGCCAAGCGAATGTGTATGGTATCGGAAGAAGTATTTATGGCATAATCTTTCGTTTCCTTTGCAAACTGTTTGTAGTTGGTGGCATATTTCAATCCCACCGTGCCCAAATAGCAACAAAGGATAACCCACACCGTGAACATAAGCCCAAGAACCAGGCCGTCTTTATTTCGGAAGTGGCTCAATAGCCGGATCGCCACATAAACCACGAACACCACGGGCATTATCGATACGAAACCCAACACCCACAGGATATCTGGAGAATTGAAATCAACTATCCGAAGGAAATCAGTCAGCGACGGCAGGTTCAAGACCGATGGAAAAAAGAATCCGCAGGCAAACGAGAAAACGAATCCGGCCCCGATCAAAAGCAATATAATCGCAAAGAACACTTTCAGGACTTTTGCTATGCTGCTCCCTACATTGCTGGAATGCGTGATGAGCTGCTGCTTGTTCCCTGTCTCGATGTCCGAAATTGAGGCATCCTTGCCACTCATGGCCAATTTTTGCTGAATCGTTTTTGCTTTGGGAACAACCACCCACATCACCAGGTAGGCAAGAATCAGGAAGCCGCCTATTTCGCCAATAAATTTATGCCCGACCACCACCAGCAACACGAAGATGATGCGCAACAGGAACTTATCGATCTGGAAATAATTGGCCAGCCCGCTCAAGACACCGCCCAATATGGCCGAATCTTCGTCTCGATAGATCCGCTTGCGATGGAAAACCGATTCATTTTTAGGTGATTCGCTTTTCGTATCGTCGCGTTCTGATTCGCCTTTTGATTCCTCGTCGTCAATATCGGTCGGCTTGCCCATGATCTCTACCAAATGTTTGACGTCGGCCAGCGACACCACTCTATCCCCATCGCCAATGTCCATCCGGAGCAACTCGCTCATTCGCTCCTCGATGTCAGCGACAATCTCTTTACCATCCTCTTTTCCGGAGAAATGTTTCTCAATCTCTGCCAGATAGGTTTCCAGATAGTCGTAAGCCTCTTTCTCGAAAGTAAACGAATATCCAGCTACTGAAGCTTTTATTATTTCTTTCATCTTTTCAATGTTTTA
>MKRS01000571.1 GCA_001897035.1 Bacteroidales bacterium 45-6 | reverse complement strand
TACAATAGAAATTGGTATGGCTTAATTGATAAATGATGAATAGATCTTAATATGAAATCATTTCCACACTATAAACAACTCGATGCCATGGATTGCGGCCCGTCCTGCCTGCAAATTACCTGAATACTACACGTTCTTCCTGTGTCAGCATCATGCACATCCTGGTATCACAATTCAGGAAAACAGCATAAGAAGACGGGGCGTCAGGATACGGAAGGGCCGACGGCTTTCGGTCGCAAGCCTATTCCTCATCCACACCGCTTCACACCGAAATTGAGGTATGGAAAATGGAAAAACAACGAGTCTCTGCCCGTCAACAAAAATCCCCCCAGCAATCACCTCCTTTCCAAATGAATATAAAATCCGAGAAGTCCCCTCATGTCGAATTATCCGTCAGCAATGTTTGTTTTTAGATCAATCTACTTAAAGTCTGAACTGGGATACCTATATATCTATTTCATAATCAACAGATAAACAATAATATACATACCACACAAATGTTAAACACCCCATATACCCCCATTTAACATGGTAAAGTCTATTGTTCCTTAACATTTAGTCCCATATATTTGCAAATGTGATAGATCATAGAATCCATACTTTTGAAGAGAAGGCCAACAGGCCTAAATATCATGAAACCGATAAGCACATCAAATGTTACCAACACAACCTATAATATAAATACTTGTGGATAAGCGAATCCGCAACTATTAAACTCAACTATTTTACAAATTCTAAACAATTAAAATTATGGCAAAGAAATTGAATGCCTGGATTCGGAAGAATCCATTGACTCCCGACCCAAACGATTTTGTGGCGGTACCCGTAACAAACGGCAGCGTGAGCATCAGCTCGATCGTGGACGAACTCGAAAACGAAGGAATGGAACTCAAGCGTGAAACGGTGATCGACGTGGTGAACCGGTTCAACCGCAAAGCCGCCGAACTATTGGTGTCCGGTCACAACGTGAACACCGGCCTGATCTATATGCGCCCCGTCATCAAGGGTGCATTCTATGGCAAGACCTGGAATCCCGAAACCAACTCGCTGGTGGCGTCCATCACACCGGGTGCAGACCTGCGTGCGGCAATCGCCGAAACCGTTGTTGAAATCCTCGGCGAACAGTCCAGCCCGATCGAAATGCTCAGTCTCACGGACACCGTCACGGGCAAAACCGACGGCACCCTCACCAAAGGCCGGAATGCAGAGATCAAGGGTTCATACCTGAAAATCGTTGGGGAAGACCCGTCCTGCGGCATCACGTTTACCAACACCGCCACCTCGGAAGTGACCAAGCTCGACTTGGCCGACATTGTCATCAACGAACCTTCACGCTTGCTTATCTTCGTGCCGGCATCTCTGGCAGCAGGCGAATACGAGTTGACGGTCACCACGCAGTTCAGTGGGGGAAACGCGGTACTGAAGCAGCCCCGGAGCACCACGTTTGGAGTGCCAATCGTAATTGCCTGACGGGAGCAAATTAGTAGCGCTACTAACGCACCGTTAGAAGCGTTACTAACACCCCATTAGCAACGTTACTAATGCATCGTTAGTAGTGAGGGGTATTTTTGAAATGCTGACAGAATTCATAGAATTACAGAATAGACCGATTTTACCATTGAGTCCAATTTTGTAAGTTCTATGCAACCCAACTGGTCGGATGATGATTCAAAGCCATCCGATCAGTTCGTTTTACCTTAATAAACAAGAGAATAATTCGCTATGATCCTAAAATATGAATTTAGACTGAAAGAAGATGAGAAGCACTAAAGTGGAACCATTAAAGAAAGCTCTATTTATCAATTCGAAACGTAGAACATCGTCCATACCTTACAACGAAATAACCGTTGCGGCTTATGACAAACCTTACATCAGGATAGAAAGCATATCCGGAAAAAGATTTCATATAGAGATGACCCTAAAAGACTTTGTGGAAACTTTGCCTCCCTGCTTTGCCCAGTTCGACAGATCGAAGATAGTTAACTTGTGTCGCGTGTCGGAAATACGCAATACGGATCATGGTTGCGAATTATTGATAAATGATATCCCCATGTGCATATCAAAGTGAAGAAAGGCTTTGGTACTAGACCTATTTCTTGGAATTAAAAGGGAAACGGGCGGGGAAGCTAATTGCAGCACATGCACCCTTTGTTGATTTTCCCGTTCGGCATACTTTTCATACCCGCTTGGGATGTTTCTCAATTGCTGGAGATATGGATTAGTTAAAATTGCCGACATTTAAAGCACAAAACGAAGAGCATTTATTTACTTAAAACAACTAAAATACCAGATGGAAGAGCTTATGCAGAAGCGGATCGAACAGTTCAACCAGTTTGTGATGTCCCAGGATATTGACAAACTTCCGGTTGGATTGTTTTCGGGTAAGATGGGATTATGTATATATTTTTACCATCAGTCTAAGTTTCTTAGAAATAAAAAACTTGAAAAGTTTGCAGACAGACTTTTGGAATCATTAATAAAACAACTCAGCACAAAATCCTACATCAACATAGAAGACGGAATTGCTGGTATATGCCTAGGTTTAAACTACTTAATTAACAAAGGAATCCAAACAGGTAATGCAAATTACATATTATCTGAATTGGATGATAGAATATATCAAAAAGCGTGGTTTGAATTATTGAAAAACAATTCAGGATCTATAGAGGCCCTGCAGTCTATTTTACAAGTTGCATTATACTTTTCGATTAGGTTGAAAAATAAAGATCTCAGTAAGGACAATCGTTTTACATTTGAATCTATCGTAATAAAGGTTATAAACCAAATAGAAAATGCACCAAATCCTTCAGTTATTTTTTCCGAACCATCTATGTTTTCAATAAATCAGTACTTTATTTGCAATTACCTCTATTTATTGTCAAATGTATATGCCTTGGGTTTTTTCAACTATAAAATAACTAAAATCCTTGATGAAATATATCCCAAATTAGCAAGCACATATCCTTTTCTTCAGACAAACCGGCTTCAGTTATTATCAGTTGTGGAATACCTAAATACCAAGATAGAAAGGGATCTATACGCACAATATGCAATTAGATTGAGACAAGATATCAATATGGATTATATTATCAATAATGAGTTCAAGCATAGAAATCTATTACTCAGAGATGGTTTATGTGGTATGTATCTCTTTCAAAACGTACTATTAAAAAACACTCAATTACCAGAGTCACTCATCTCTCATAGGATAATATATTCGGATCTCTGGGATAATACTTATAAGGAACAAAAGATATCCGATTCCTCGATTGGATTATTTACTGGAATATCTGGCATTATATTGATATACATGAATTTAAAAGGAGAGATAGAACTATGAGAGAAAAATTATCGGATGTAACCTTTATCATTCCTATTAGACTGGAAACCGTTGTTCGTCTAGAAAATTTACTTCTTTCAATAAAATATATCCAAAAGTATTTCTCTACTAACATATTGGTATTGGAAGCTGCAGAGTATAACAATGGTTTTATAAAAAAACTCGTCGGAAAACAAGTTAAATATCATTTTGAGGAAGATCGAGATTCCGTTTTTTATCGCACAAAATATCTGAATTTAATGACTGATATGGCTACTTCCGCTTATTTGGCAATCTGGGATTCTGACGTGATTATACCTAAAGAGCAAATCATATATGCAATAAAAAAATTGCGTGATAATACTGTTGATATGATTTACCCATACGATGGACATTTTTATGATACCTCCGACCCCATTCGTGAATTATATATAAAGACGAAAAATGAGAAAGTCCTATTTCGGAATGTACTTAAAATGGATTTGCCTTATGGTAGCAATATGGTGGGTGGTGCATTTATGGTAAATAAGAATTCATATATAGAATCTGGCAAAGAAAACGAAGATTTCTACGGATGGGGGCCTGAAGATGGAGAACGATTCTTCCGCTGGAGAAATATAGGAATGAGGGTGGAACATGGGATAGGTAACTTGTATCATTTATCACACCCACGTGGAATGAATAGCGGTTTCCGTTCAGAAAACCAACGTTCACATACATTAAAAGAACTTTCGAGAATGGAACAGAGTTCTAAAGAAGAAATTCTTACCCATTTACGAAATAAGAATCGTAAAGATATTTGATTCTTATGTGTGCTTTATACGCAATAGTTATCAATAGAGCTTGAGTGTTAAAAAAACTTCTAATTTGAAAGTTGACAATGAAAAATAAAATATCACTAAATTATATGCCACCGGCATCATTAGCTGTACCATCAGCAGCTATGTCTGTATTGAAATCCTTCCTTTCGTATAATAACTACAAAACAGAAATAGTTTATTGGAATTTCAAATTTACAAAGCTACAGTGCTCTTTTTTATGGACGGATGATCCAAATGTATTAAGTGATGAGGGTAATTCTTTGCTGCTTTTTTTCAATTATATTGCAATAAAAAGCAACGACATGGAATCCTACAATAGCATAAAAGCTAAGCTGATGTCTATTAAGCCTCACTACATCAATGAAGATGTCACAAAATTTGACAGGCACATGAATAGACATGCAAAAGAGTTAGATAGACTTATAGATAAAGAATTAGCGATTGTTTGTAATGCGGAAACATTGTGTTACGGAATGTCGGCCAGTATGTACCAATGGGTATGCGCTTCAATAATTGCTCAAAAAATCAAAGAAAAGCATCAGAAAGCTTATATTGTTTTAGGAGGTATTGGAACAAAGAACTCAGCTCTCAAATTTATCGAAAATTTTGATCAGTTTGACTTTGCTATTTGGGGAGAAGGTGAAGTACCTTTAAAATACCTGTGCCAATCTTTGACTAGCCCGGTTAAAAATTATAGTGATATACCCCATTTGGTATATCGTGAAAACAATCAAATAAAAGTATCTGAAAAAAAATCAACAGAATACTCTGATTTATCACGACCATATTCAAAGCCGGATTACGCAGACTATTTCTCTCAAAAGAAGGCACATCCCCACTTAGCTAATATAAAGTCTGTGATCGGATTAGAAGCCAGCCGCAGTTGCCATTGGAAGAGATGTCATTTCTGTTACTTAAACACAGGATATCGATATAGAATAAAACCTGTTAAAAACATCACCAAAGAAATTCTTTATTACATAAAACGTCATAAAATATATGACTTCAATTTTTTAGATAATGATCTAATAAGTAATGATTTTAAAAGATACGATGAATTACTCAATGGATTGATAGCAATCAAAGATGAATTTCCCGACTTTAGCATTCACATGGCTGAAATTATCACAAAAGGTGTTAGTGCCTTGATTTTAAAAAAGATGTTATTGGCTGGTTTTTCGCATATACAAATCGGCTACGAGTCTTTGAGCAATAACCTTCTAAAAAAAATTGATAAAAAGAATACTTTTGCAAGTAATTTTTTAGTTATTAAGTTCTCTTGTCTTTACAATATTAGTATCAATGGAGCAAATATTATCATGGGGCTAATGGAGGAAACAGGTGACGATATAATCGAATCCATCGAAAACTTAGCTTACTTGAGATTTGTGCTTGACAAAAATGGATTCAGACATCAGCATACTTCTCTCGGCGTAATGCATTCAAGTCCGTATTTTAAAAAAATGCAGAATGAGAAAGTGACATGGATGAAAAATTATCATTTCGACCGTTTTCTGGCGCGTAACTACATGAAATACATGGATGACAATGCAGATATCATTGAATATATAAAGCAAAACAACAGTCCTTTATGGGAAGATTTCAGAACGGTAGAGCATCATTACTTACAGAATAGCTATAGATACCAACTAATTAAAACTGAAGAGGGTATCCTCTATAAAGAATTCATTAATTTACTGACTATTAAAGAATTAATCCTAGATGATTTGGATTGCTATATTTTACTATTGACAAATGAAGTTGTACTGAGCGTAGATTCTCTTTTAAAGAGCATAAGAAACTATTTCGGAGATAATCTTTTAGATCTTGAAATTATGAATACATTGGAAAACTTGAAGACCGAAAGATTGATTTACATATCCGATGATTACAAAGAGGTAGTTAGTGTAATAAATATAAACCTTGCAATATGAAAACACGAAAACACCTATTTCTTCCATTTTTAATTCTTGCTTCATCCCACCTCTTTGCACAAAGGAACTACGGGCAGGAACTTGTCAACCTCCTGAATGAAGGCAAATGCTTCGAGGCACATGATTTTAAAAAGCAATACAAGGACAGCATGCCTAAAAGTCCGGTGGAGGGTGGTTTTGTGGAACTCTATTACAAATACAAGATGGCCTCGTTCCTTAACAAACCAGACAGCACAGCCGTCTACCTGCATCGACTGGTTACGGATTACGAAGACATCCTGGGCACGAGCAAACCCCACTTCTATGGTGAGATGTTGAATCATTATTTAGGACAGCAACAGTTTGATAAGGGGGCTGCCCTTTGTGATGAGATAATTGCCTACATGGAACGCAATCCGTTTAAAGACAAAGACAAAACCCATCTTGAAAACGAAATAAAAGAAACCGAAAGGATCAAAAAGATATTCGTCGAAAAGGACAAGAATGAACCTCGCATCAAGATAGTTAGAAACAATGCCGACAAAAACAAACATATCC
>MKRS01000570.1 GCA_001897035.1 Bacteroidales bacterium 45-6 | reverse complement strand
CCCAGTAAGCCCATCTTGATCAAGCAAGAGAACCGAGGCATGTGCCCTTCCCGAAACCGGGTGATACCGATGGCCAAGGGGGATTGGATTTTGTTCTTGGACGCCGACGATATGACGGCTCCCAACACCCTTACCTTGCTGGAACAAGCGATTGAGACGCACCCGGAAGCCGATATCCACTACGGAGACTTCTTGGCCTGTGACGATGACGGGAGCAACGTTCGGCCCTATGGATCGCTGGAAGACATTTCAGCCAATCCCCTGAAAGCCCTCTTGGAGCGAAACCGGCTCGGAATCCTGGCGGCACTGTGCCGCACGTCGAAGATTCGAGAAGTCAACGGCTTCGACGAGGGGATGCCGCGAAGCGCCGACTGGGATCTGTGGATTCGGTTGGCGGCGGCGGGCGGTAAGTTCCACTACTTGGGTGAAACAATCGCTACTTATCGGTTAACCGAAGGTTCAGCGAGCAAGCAGTTTATGGGGATGTGGCGCGCATTGAGACTTATTCAATCGAATCATCGGGCGCTCATCGAGAGTACAGGGGATCGCAAGAAGATCGAGCGAGATCATATCGAATTGTTGTTCGCGCGGGACCTACGCTACGTCTACGGGGAAGATGAAGGGGCCAGTTGGATTTCCCGGAGAATCAACCGAACCACGAAGGTCCTTCAACTTTGCAAAAAGGATCCCAACTTAATTCCGCACTTCATGCGACGAACGTTCCGCAAACTGCTCCACAGCAAGTAGTTACTTTGCCTCCATAGGCCTTATCAGTCGATTATTGCGGTTGCCCGTGCAATTTTGGCTCTTGGTTTGGAGATTCCTGCCTATATTAATCCCATCGGTCATACAATCTCGCACTGACGCGGTTAGAATGGCCTGTCAGTCAGGACATTTGCATTAGCAGTTACTCTACCGTTAGGTCTTCAACCTATGCCATCTCCTTTTATCTCGGTAATTATTCCGTGTTATAAGACCGCACAAACCATGCGGCAGACTATCGATTCCGTCCTGGACCAAGGTCGTCAAGATATTGAGGTGGTTGTCGTTAACGACGGATCGCCCGATGAGGTTCGAGAAATCGCCTTAAGCTATGGCGATAAGATTCGCTACTTCGAACAAGAGAATGGCGGGATCTCCAGCGCAAGAAATTTGGGAATCTCCAAGGCTACCGGCGAATTTCTCCACTTCTTGGACTCGGATGACTTCTTGCTGGAAGACAGTTACGAGAAATACGTTACGGC
>MKRS01000569.1 GCA_001897035.1 Bacteroidales bacterium 45-6 | reverse complement strand
AGAAGGTCAAGCTGTTTTCAAACACGCTGTCTCGAAGATGGCCGATGTGTCTGCTGAAATCATGGAACGCAACCACTTGACCAATGAAGATGTGGATTGGTTTGTTCCTCATCAGGCTAATTTGCGTATCATCGACGCTGCTGCCAAACGCATGGGACTTTCGTCCGACAAGGTGATGATAAACATTGAGAAATATGGCAATTCAAGCGCCGGCACAATCCCCACCTGCCTTCACGAGTGGGAATCGAAGCTCAAGAAGGGTGATAACATCATCTTGGCTGCTTTCGGTGCAGGGTTCACTTGGGGTTCCGTGTATCTGAAATGGGCCTACGATCCGAAATAATATTGAAAAACATTCAATAACCATATAGGTGAAAACGCATCTTTTGTGAGATGCGTTTTTATTTTGTACTTTTGAAAATCAAACATACATTTATCAACTTATGCATAGGTCAGGATTTGTCAATATAGTAGGAAATCCAAATGTAGGAAAATCCACTTTGACCAACTTGTTGGTTGGCGAGAAGTTGTCCATAGTCACATCCAAAGCGCAAACTACAAGGCACCGGATTTTGGGAATCGTCAACACCGATGAATATCAGATCGTATATTCCGATACGCCGGGTGTGTTGCGGCCCAACTACAAATTGCAGGAATCGATGCTGAATTTTTCGGAATCGGCTCTTGGAGATGCCGATGTGCTGTTGTATGTGACCGATGTAGTAGAGAAAATTGACAAAAACGACGAGTTTCTGGCCAAAGTGCAGAAAGTGGAGGTGCCTGTTCTACTGCTCATTAACAAGATAGACCAAACCAACCAGGCCAACCTGATCGAATTGGTGGAGCAATGGAGGGGTTTGCTGCCAAAGGCGGAAATCTTGCCTATTTCGGCTCTGAACAAATTCAACATCGAGCTTGTGCGCAAGCGGATCATCGAGCTGTTGCCCGAATCGCCTCCCTATTTCGAAAAAGATGCGATGACTGACCGTCCTGCCCGCTTCTTTGTCACTGAAATTATCCGCGAAAAGATCCTGCTCTACTACCAGAAAGAGATTCCCTATTCGGTGGAGGTGATTGTGGAGGAATTCAAGGACGCTACCGACATCATCAACATCCGTGCCTTGATTATTTGTGAACGCGACACTCAAAAAGGGATCATCATCGGCCATCAAGGTTTGGCCTTGAAGAAAGTGGGTTCCATGGCACGCAAAGATATTGAACGCTTTTTTGACAAGAAAATATTTT
>MKRS01000568.1 GCA_001897035.1 Bacteroidales bacterium 45-6 | reverse complement strand
GTGAAAAGCCAATGCCCTTCCGATCTGGGAAATGGGGTTGTGATGAAGGATGTGAATTTCTACGAAAAAGACAAGGTACTGGAATATGTTTGCTCGATAGCAAGCGTTGAATCCATAGACGCCCCCACCATTGGTCGGATGAAAGTTGCAATGGTGGAAGCCCTGAGCGGTAGCAAATCGGGGTTTGGACAATTGTCGGTGAAAATCGTCTTGAAGCAATACGGCTACAAGTTCCGATATATCTACCAAGACACAGCCGGTAAAAAACTATGCCAGATTGATATAACGAAAGACGATTTGAAGTGAATCAGGGACATACTAATACAGGGCGCGGGTATAACATTCCGGCCTGGATGTCACTTTTTCAGCAGGTCATCCAATCCTTTTTTATTTTTCTCGGCCCGTTTGTTTGCTTTCTCGGCCCGCTTCTCTTTCAAATTTTTCTGGGGAGATTTTTTCTCCGCCTTATTGCTCTTTTCTTCTTTTGACATAATTGTTAAATTAATTTGTTATTAGATAGTTTCTCTGGTACTCTAAGTAAATGCGCAAATAAATTGTCGTGTTTTTAAACGCAAAGCATAGATTAGCTTCTATCTATTAGCTGATAGCTGTTAGAAAAGGCTAATGGCTAAAAGCTATTGGCTATCAGCTTACACATTTTTGCGACGACAAATCATTCTTATTACTTATTTCTTTTGATAAAAATAGACAGTTGCCGTGAAAGACCAAGTTCGATCCTTCACCGAATAGCTTCCGTCGCTGAATTTGTAGTTGTCGGTCAATCCAAATCCATAGTTGACACCCAGTTGGAGAAAGTTGAGGAATTCCACTCCCGCACCGAAATTCAATCCAGCTGTGAACCATTCGGTCTTCCATTGGCGGGCAAGGCCGTCGTTGGTATTGTAACTGAAATTTTTGTCCCCTGCAATTTTGAAACCGACATAAGGACCACCATTTATATAAGGTTTGATGTTTTCCGAAACGGGAATGGCCATTTTGAGACTCGTGGGAACCTCCAAGTAACTCGTACTTTGTTTTGACTGCCCTTTCACTTGGATTCCTTTTTTGGCAAAAAGGAGGGAGGCTTGCGCACCAAACCGTTCGTTAATCATGGCTTCCACGGTGGGGCCAAGCGTAAATCCGGAAACATTCTTGGTGTCGATGTTTCCGGAAACACCTGAAGTGGTGAGGGCACTTTTAACTCCAAACCGAACTTGGGAGTGTGCCGATGGTAACAATAGTATGAATAGGAAAAATGAAATTGCTGTTGCTTTCATGCTGTTTTTTGTTAGTTATAAGATCGCAACCACCGTATGCCACTCGTGCAAGGTGGCAATAGCTTCTTAAACCCGGTGTCGCGTAAATCGTTTCAGGGACAAAGTTCGTCATGGATGAGATGATACGCATTACACAATTAAAATTATAAATTGCATAATCCACATGCTTTTGGCTATCTGGCCGGGTTTGGCGGATGCAACGTTGGTTTTGTCAAGAAGGGCGACCGAATAATTATGTAACTTCCTGAACGTATTGTGTAACACTTCCTGACGAAAATAGACGTACCTTATCCGATTCATATAGAAAGCAAGTGAATCACTTTCGGCTTTCTTAAAAGAAGACAAATGTGGAAATTTATAAAGCCTCAAGGGCTGAAGGTACGTGTCAATCCCAAGCCTTTTTCGGGTGAATTGTTTAATAGGGAGCAGCTCACGCAACATGCAAGCTTGCTTGGTGCAGAGCAACAAACGGTGGGTAGTACCCGCAGCAATTATTTGCGCGAACAATTGGACTACAACGACGAGGTGCTGCATAACTTCAACAACGAGATTCTCGTCGGCAATGATGGCAGCCATACAACTCCTGCCACGGAATGGTTGCTGGATAACTTTTACCTGATCGAGGAGCATATCCTACTGGCCCGCTACCACTATCCGAAGCGTTACAACATGGAATTGCCTTCCCTCTTGAAAGGTGAATACAAGGATCTTCCGCGGGTATATTGCGCCGTGATAGAACTGATCTCGCATACGGATGCCCAAGTTGACGAAGATTCGCTCCAGGTGTTTTTTGAAGCCTACCAAACCGGCGCGATACTCAAAATTGGAGAATTGTGGGCGATTCCTATCATGTTGCGTTTTGCTTTGATCGAAAATTTGCAACGGATTGCCACTCGCTTGCAATTGAATCAGAAACACCGCGAGATAGCCAAGGCTTGGGTGGACAAATTGGAAGATGTTGTGCTTAAGAAACCGTCGAAACTGATCGAGATTATTTCTGATATGGCAAAAACGAACATCCCACTTTCGGGTTCTTTTGTTTCGGAGTTCAGCCAGCGCTTGTCTTCCCAAAATGCGGCTTTGCAAATTGCTCGGAATTGGCTGGAGCAGCGGTTGGCGGAAGACGGGCAGTTCATCGATGAGCTGATCTATCAGGAGAATCAGGATCAGGCGGCCAACCAGCTTTCTGTGAGCCACAGCATCAACAGCCTTCGGTATATCAATACCACGGATTGGAAAATATTTGTTGAAAAACAAAGTGCCGTTGAACGCATTTTGTTGAAAGATCCTGTGGGGATTTATGGCTTGATGGACTTTAACACCCGCGACCATTACCGACACATGGTTGAATCGCTTGCGCAAAAAAGCGCCTCCACGGAGATTCAGGTTGCAAGCTATGCCGTTACATTGGCTCAACTTCATCGGGATTCGGACAGGCGGCACCAGCATGTTGGGTATTATCTTGTAGGAGATGGAAAAAAAATATTAAACAATGAGATTGGGGTAGAGCCGACAATGGATAGCCGGATAAGGCAAAACTTCAGGCGTTTTCCCCTCGATATTTATATTGGTTCCATCGCTTTGTTGTCCATCTTTGGCCTTGTCGCCTTTGTCCACGGCTTTCAATCGCCCGAGATGCCTGCCGCGAACGGTTGGTTTATCGCTTTGTCCCTGCTTTTTTTTATCTGTGTTAGCCAGTTTTCGGTGTTTTTTGTGAATTGGTTGATAACGCTGTTTGCCGAACCCGATGTGCTGTCTCGTCTGGATTTTTCAAAACTCATTCCGGCAGAGTGCCGTACCATGGTGCTTATTCCGAGCTTTCTTTCAACCCCAAAAGGTGTGGACCACCTTATTCAGCAGCTTGAACTCCACTTCCTGTCCAATAGGAATGCCAATTTGTATTTTGGCTTGCTCACAGATTTTGCGGATGCATCCCGCGAAACGGAAAGTTTGGATTCCCTCTTGCTGACTCGGGCAAGCGCGGGGATCGATGGGCTGAATCAAAAATATGCCGCGGAGGGCAATGCCTTGTTTTGCCTTTTTCATCGTCCACGTCTTTGGAACGCACAGGAGAACGCTTGGATGGGCTACGAACGGAAGAGAGGTAAGCTGATGCAATTCAATGCTTTGTTGAGAGGAGGGTCTGCGGCTTGTTTTTCCCTTGTCAAAGCTGATTTGGCAGTTCTGCCCACCATCAAGTATGTAATAACCTTGGACACCGACACCCAATTGTCCCCCGAAACGGCACATAAGTTGATAAGTACGATGGCTCATCCGTTGAATCAGCCCGAATTTGATCCGAGAGGAGATGTCGTGGTTCGTGGATACGGAGTGTTGCAACCGCGGGTGTCTTCCAACCTTGTCAGCAGCCAATGTTCGCCTTTCTCTCGCTTGTTCACGGGCGATTCGGGGGTGGACATTAATACGCGGGCCGTGTCGGATGTTTATCAAGATGTATTTCATGAGGGATCGTATGTTGGCAAGGGTATTTACGACGTGGATGCCTTCAACAGGGCGCTGGACAATCGTTTCCCAGAAAACAAGATACTTAGCCATGACTTGTTGGAATCGGCTTATGTTCGTTCAGCCTTGGTGGGCGATGTGGAAGTGACCGAATCTTTCCCTTCGGGATACGATGTGGATGCCAATCGCCGCTATCGCTGGATGCGAGGCGACTGGCAGATAAGCCAGTGGCTTTTCCCGTGGATTCCCGCTTTCGGCAAAGGCCTCACCAAGAATTCGATCTCAGGTTTAAGCAAATGGAAAATATTCGACAATCTTCGCCGGAGTATCGTTTCGCCAGCCACCTTGCTCTTTTTAATCGGGTTTTCAATTCTGTTTCCTCAGAAATTGTGGTTGGGACTACTTTTGATACTGCTGATTGCCACTATGCCTTTCCTGTTCGAAAATATCACCAATTCCCTGCGGAAGGCCCACGATCAGTCCTGGAAGCAGCACCTGTGCGAAGTGGTTCAAAAAGGGCGGCACCAAATATTACAAGTATTGTTTTCGTTGGTTGTGCTCCCTTATGAGGCTTATTTGTGCACGAAAGCTATTGTACTTACTTTCTGGAGGCTTGCCGTTTCGCACAAGCACCTCTTGCAATGGCAATCGTTTGCTGATGCAGAACACAAATCGGAGAACTCGCCTTCCGCGTTCTATAAAAAGATGTGGTTCTCCCCAGCTATGGCCTTCCTATGTGGAATATCTCTTGGAGCGTACAATCCGGTGTTGCTGTATGTGTTGCCTTTTCTTTTGGTCTGGATAATGGCTCCATATTTGGCGAAGCATGTAAGCTCCCCGGTGAGACAGAAAGCTTCCCGGATTACCCCAGAACAGCAGCTCTTGTTGCATAGGATAGCCCGCAAAACATGGTATTTCTTCGAGATGTTTGTGACCGGAAAGCATAACTGGCTGCCACCCGACAATTACCAGGAAATCCCAAGTCCCAGGATAGCCTCGCGCACCTCGCCCACCAATATCGGGTTGTCGTTGCTGGCAAATTTGTCAGCTTACGATTTGGGATACCTCTCTGCCGGGAAACTGGTGGAGCGGACAGGACTCACTTTCGATACCCTGGCCAAGCTGAAAAAGCACAGAGGACACTTCTATAACTGGTATGATACCGAAACGCTTGAACCGATGTTTCCACTCTACATCTCCAGTGTGGACAGTGGTAATTTGGCTGGGCATCTGCTCACCCTGAGTGAAGGCTTGAGGGGGCTGGCTGAAGCCAAACTATACGATCCCGTCATTTTTGAAGGCCTGCTGGATACTGTGCGCACAATGAGAAGCCTTGACCACAAAAACAGCAGGTTGATTCTCCTTGAAAAAAAACTATCCGAACCCCTGCCCGAAACTCTGTCAGCCGTTCTCGTTTTACTGGAATTGCTCGAAAGACAAATTGAAAAGGTGAACGAATCGTTCCTCTCAGACGATTTCACCTTATGTTTGTGGGGGAATGTATTGATGGATAATTGCCGGGAGCATATCGTCGAAATGAATCATTTAGCTCCTTGGCTCAAGGAATACCAAGTGATACTCACTCAAAAACAGGGCAAGGGAATAAATGCACAGCATTCCAATTATATCGCAGCCATCCTCAAACCTTTAGATGCCGCGCCAACAGTAAGGGAAGTGGCAAACCTGGAAAAAACAGCCTGCTTATACCTCGAATCTATTCTGCACGAACAATCGGCCCGAAAAGCTGCCTTGAGCGATGAGGGGGCGGCATACATGAAAGAATGGATTGCTTGCCTGAGAGATGCGGCAGCCAATGCAAAACAGCGATTGCATATCCTCGAAACATTGGCCTTGCAGAGCGAAAATTTCGCCAAAATGGATTTTACATTTCTCTACAATCCCGCCAAGAAACTATTCACCATTGGCTATAACGTGGCCGAGCAACGTTTGGATGCAGGTTCCTATGATATGCTTGCTTCGGAAGCCCGGCTATGTAGCTATGTGGCCATTGCCCAAGGGCAAATACCGCTCGACCACTGGTTTTCTCTCAGCCGGCTATTGATACTCTCGCAAGGCAAACCAGTTTTGGTGTCGTGGAGCGGCTCCATGTTTGAGTACCTGATGCCTTTGTTGGTCATGCCGAACTACGAACAGACGTTGCTGAATCAAACCTACAAGGGAATTATCTACGAGCAGGTTGAATACGGCAACAGATTCAGTGTGCCGTGGGGAATTTCCGAATCGGGGTTGAACCGCATAGACACTTATTTCAATTACCAATACAAAGCATTTGGCATTCCAAGCCTGGGGCTAAAACGTGGTTTGTCAAAAGAACTCGTGGTGGCGCCTTATGCCACGTTGCTGGCCTTGCTGGTGAAACCGCGGAAAGCATGCGAAAACATGGAGCGTCTGTCGGCGGCAGGATACGAAGGGGATTACGGATATTATGAAGCCATCGATTACACTCCGGCCCATTTGCCGCTGAACGAGACAAGCATCACGGTGCATTCCTATATGGCGCACCACCAAGGAATGGGGCTTTTGGCCATCTCCAATTTGATGAAAGGCAATTTGATGCAAAAACGTTTCATGGCTTGCCCCATGCTCAAGGCTTTTGAACTTTTGCTACAAGAAAGAATACCACAGAATGTGACGATCGATGTGATTTCGGATGACTCGAAATTTGAAATAAAAGGGGTGAATCCCCTGCTAGAAGGCAGTACTGGCCGCACCCGGATTTTCGATGACAAACAGATTGCTCCCGAAGTCAACATCTTATCCAACGGACGTTATCAGCTGATGGTGAATAACTCCGGAGGAGGATACAGCCGATGGAACAACCTGTCGGTTACCCGTTGGCGCGAAGATGCAATCGCTGGCTGTTG
>MKRS01000567.1 GCA_001897035.1 Bacteroidales bacterium 45-6 | reverse complement strand
AGGAAATCGAGCGAGGCAAGGGTACACGTGGCCGGGGAGCCGAGGGAAAGCAGAACGTTGCGGTGATGGCCGAAAGCACCCCGTTGGAAGATATCGAAACGGGCAAAAAGGAGAAGCATGTGCGTTATTTCAAGGCCAGGGTACTGGATAGCCATCAAAGTGAAGGAATCAACGGCGTGGTCAGGGACTGCATGGAGGATGATGCCATCGTATTTTCGGACAAAAGCACTTCTTACGTTGACATCTCCGATCTGGTGGAATTGCACGTCACCGAGAAATCAGACGCCAAAACCACCAAGGAAACACTCAAATGGGTGCATATCGCAATCAGTAATGCAAAACGGACATTGCTGGGCAACTACCATAAAATCAAAAGGAAATACTTACAGTTGTATCTCAACGAGTTTATTTACAAATTAAACAGACGGTATTTTGGAGACAAACTCTTTGACAGAATAGTAATTGCGAATATAACAGGTGCATAAACGGATAATCAGATATTTTTACTTCCGTGGAACAAATTATTTCTCAATCTATAAATTATTATAAAGTTTGCTAATAATTTATTTTTTATCACTGAATTAGGATTTTCTAATATTTCTTTAAGTAGTGCTTTATATTCAATGTCGGTTCTATTATCTCTAAAATTCAAATTTTCAAATAATTCATTAACTGAATTATCACTCTGATTCACATACCTAGTGTGGAAATAATCATAATAGTCTTCATGAATTTTTTTTGGAAAATTATAACCAATTTCATCTAATTTGTATATCTTATTTTTGATAATGTTAAGACTTGCATTCATACTACAAAAGTATCTTTCAAATATGTTCCATAATAACGCAAAATTTTTTATACTTTCTATATTGTCATTTCGATTTATTCCGAAAAATGAATTTATCCATTTTTTTTCATCCATAATTAAAATTCAGTTTTGTGTTGTAATATCGTTTTCAATAATTGTAAAAACTTAAATAATAATTTGTTAACTTTTTTACATTATCTTACTGCTTTTTCTTCTATTGCATTCTCTGCAAAGTATTTGAATATTCCTTATCGTGTTTGAACCCCCTTTTGAAACTGGAATAATGTGGTCAAATTCTAAATTATTTCTGCTTCCGCAGGTGACACAGCATTCCTTATCTCGTTTCCATACAGAAATTTTTACTTCTGTGGGAATTGCTTCTCTGATATTTATGCCACTATAAAAATTATTATCAATTAAACCTGCATCTAACAATTC
>MKRS01000566.1 GCA_001897035.1 Bacteroidales bacterium 45-6 | reverse complement strand
TCCGATTTTATTACCGATTCTATCGGCATATTTCTGTCCGTCGATTCATTTCCTTTCGATTATTTGTTCGATTGGTTTAAGTGCATTTTTGTATATTTATACAGTTCATTTGACTTTAGCTGAAGTTTGTCAAGCTCTTTCAATGGAACATTTTTGGATTGTCAAAAAAGATCCAATTCGTCAAGCAAAATGAACTTTTTTCATATTTTTTTTTGTATAAAAAAAAAAGAAAATTGTCGATTAAAATGATAGTTGAATTTGTTTGCCTGAATAACGAATTGTTTTGGTTATTCGACGTTGTTTCGAAATGCAAATCAAATGAAAATCACGTTGTTGAATTAGTTGAGGAAACGAACCTCGACGATCACTGATAGTTAATTCACTTCGATTTTCATTCCAAATCAAATCAATAAGAGAAAATTGACCATTTTCATATTCATAATTATCTCCTGCATCTTCATAAATCGTAAATTGAGTTGAATTGCCTCGATAGATTCGAATTTGATAAGGAGCATCGACGATTTGATCGACATATTGCATCGATTGTGTCATTGGAATGATGGAACCAGCTTTGACAAAGAGTGGAATGATGTTCAATGGTGAATAGACTGATATTGTTTGTTGACCATCGTAGAATGTTTCATTCCAAAAGTCGAACCATTGATTTCCCGATGGGAGATAAACCGAACGACATTGAACAGTTGCTTTTGTTACTGGACAAACTAAAAATGCTGAACCGAATAAATATTGATCGATTAAATCGAATGTATTTCGATCGTTGGGATAATCGAATGCAATTGGACGCATTAACATCGAACCATTGAGTCGAATTTGACCAACGAACGAATAAATATAAGGAATTAATTGATAACGAAGATGAATTGATTTTAATACATTTTCGTAGAATTCACTTCCAGGACGACCAAAACTTGAAATTTGTTTTTCATTGATATGAAAAATAGGCGTAAAAGTTAGAAATTGAAACCATCGAAGATAAAGTTCGTTGTTCGATTGATTCAATCGATTTTCTTGAATTGTCATCGACCAAAACGGTTGTCCACTTGCAGAACAATGAAAAGCTTGAGGAATACATCGACGAAAGGTTTGCCATGTCAATTGAATTGGTTTCTTGGAAACAATTGTTCCATATCGATGTTGACCTGAATACGATGAACCCGAGACAAACATCAATCGTTTATTTTTCATTTGTTTTCGATGATTTTCATAAATCGATTTGCTCTGTAAAA
>MKRS01000565.1 GCA_001897035.1 Bacteroidales bacterium 45-6 | reverse complement strand
TTTTAATCGAACTTCGTAGAATTGAAATTTTGGATAATGTCCTGCACATTGTTTTCATCCTTCTTTTAATCGAACTTCGTAGAATTGAAATGATAGGAGTACCTGATTGGCCGCTTGCCTTCAATGCCTTTTAATCGAACTTCGTAGAATTGAAATTGCTTTGGAAGCACTGCTTTTTCCGTCGCGAAAAGACTTTTAATCGAACTTCGTAGAATTGAAATTCGAAAAACAAATATCTTAAACGCATTAGGGTGGAGCTTTTAATCGAACTTCGTAGAATTGAAATACGAGGATACGGAAGGCACTGACAATGTGCCGGCTCTTTTAATCGAACTTCGTAGAATTGAAATAATACTGCATGAAAGTGGTTCGTTTAAATACACTAACTTTTAATCGAACTTCGTAGAATTGAAATATTATGCGGAAGGTGATGGGGTTAACAGAGTACCTGTCTTTTAATCGAACTTCGTAGAATTGAAATAAGCATGAAGTTAAGTTCTTTTAGGTTCGAGGCTTCCTTTTAATCGAACTTCGTAGAATTGAAATTGCTTACCATATCATCCGACATAAGAAACATTGCGCTTTTAATCGAACTTCGTAGAATTGAAATCGCCCTGTTGCGGTGTGACGCACGTTTGTCCGGCACTTTTAATCGAACTTCGTAGAATTGAAATATGGTGAAGCTGACAAGGCAAACGCACTGGGTAATTTCCTTTTAATCGAACTTCGTAGAATTGAAATTTGCATCTATTGTAATCTTGTAATCGCTCAGCGCCTCTTTTAATCGAACTTCGTAGAATTGAAATACGGTGACGGGCGTTAGCAATGAATACAACTTTGACTTTTAATCGAACTTCGTAGAATTGAAATACGAGGATACGGAAGGCACTGACAATGTGCCGGCTTCTTTTAATCGAACTTCGTAGAATTGAAATTGGTAATAAATTTGCATCAACTCCATTTTTACCTGCTTTTAATCGAACTTCGTAGAATTGAAATAGCGGATGGAAGAACTTGTCATGTCGGCGGCTAAAGCTTTTAATCGAACTTCGTAGAATTGAAATCAACTTGTTAATAATGAACAAGGACAAGTTGCACCACTTTTAATCGAACTTCGTAGAATTGAAATTAAGTTGAAAGATGGAAAGCCTATCGAAGATCCCGCCTTTTAATCGAACTTCGTAGAATTGAAATTTGCTTTCATTGATTCAGCCGATTTATTTGCACCCGCCTTTTAATCGAACTTCGTAGAATTGAAATTGCACGTTCTGGATGATGTTGCCTGCTGTATTTGCAGCTTTTAATCGAACTTCGTAGAATTGAAATAATAGAAGGCGCTGGAGGTAAATATATGATCGTGCGACTTTTAATCGAACTTCGTAGAATTGAAATGCTCGTCCAAAAGGGTGCGGTGCGCATAGCCTTTCACTTTTAATCGAACTTCGTAGAATTGAAATTGTTCTGACGGCCAGTGATGCAAACGGCACCGGGACTTTTAATCGAACTTCGTAGAATTGAAATAATACCGGGACAAACTTGTCAGGGATTCTATACATCTTTTAATCGAACTTCGTAGAATTGAAATCCTGTTCTTACGTCTCCAGTTAAATTCTCATCAACCCTTTTAATCGAACTTCGTAGAATTGAAATTCAAGGAGACGGCGTGAGATTCAAGGGACGGGGATCTTTTAATCGAACTTCGTAGAATTGAAATACGTATGCCGGAATGACATTCGGGTCATGGAACATCCCTTTTAATCGAACTTCGTAGAATTGAAATAACGAAGCCTCTAACCTAAAGGAGCTCAACTTCATGCTTTTAATCGAACTTCGTAGAATTGAAATAAGGACGTGCCGACTTTGAAATCAAGACCCGTGACGCTTTTAATCGAACTTCGTAGAATTGAAATAAGGTTAAAGGGGACGTTATCTTCACTTCAGGGCTTCTTTTAATCGAACTTCGTAGAATTGAAATTCATGAAAGTGTTTGGCGAGACCAATTTGCCGGGCTTTTAATCGAACTTCGTAGAATTGAAATGCAGATGAACTTCCCAATACTGTTAATTGCATACTCTTTTAATCGAACTTCGTAGAATTGAAATAATACTATCACTAATTTGGACTACCAGTGTTTTTACTTTTAATCGAACTTCGTAGAATTGAAATTTTGGAACAGCGAATAAAAGCTTTTCGGGGAGTTTTGCTTTTAATCGAACTTCGTAGAATTGAAATGGATTTCGTTTACAATTCCGTGCGCGCCCGTTTCGACTTTTAATCGAACTTCGTAGAATTGAAATAGCGAAATGACAGAAGAACAATTGCGGTTTGCGATACTTTTAATCGAACTTCGTAGAATTGAAATCATCAAACCTTGCCTATCTTTGTTTGGCGCATATCGCTTTTAATCGAACTTCGTAGAATTGAAATCCACCAGTGCTTGTGTGATTCAATTCTCTTCATAAATCTTTTAATCGAACTTCGTAGAATTGAAATACCCTAACATTTCATCATAACTAAGTGTATCGGAACTTTTAATCGAACTTCGTAGAATTGAAATTTCTGATCCGTGTAGGTGTCTGTTTCTTCGTCAAAGCTTTTAATCGAACTTCGTAGAATTGAAATATTCAAATTCCGGATTTGTTTTGCCATCACGTCCGCTTTTAATCGAACTTCGTAGAATTGAAATGACTCTGTCTCTTCTATGCGGTGCGTTGACGGCACTTTTAATCGAACTTCGTAGAATTGAAATTGGGATGGCGGGAGGCTAAACGCCTTGAACAATATTCTTTTAATCGAACTTCGTAGAATTGAAATTTAATTATGCTGCAAGCTCTAAATCTATGCAGAACTTTTAATCGAACTTCGTAGAATTGAAATTCATGAAGGTGTTTGGCGAGACCAATTTGCCGGGGACTTTTAATCGAACTTCGTAGAATTGAAATGTGGTAGTAAGAGTTAGCTAATACATTACCCTGTTCTTTTAATCGAACTTCGTAGAATTGAAATTTCTGAATTGCATAGTCAACTGCGGATTCTCCGGCACTTTTAATCGAACTTCGTAGAATTGAAATACAAGAAGGTTTCGTCTGCGGATTGGGCCAACACGACTTTTAATCGAACTTCGTAGAATTGAAATAAGGGGGCTATTTTACGGGCAAGGTTACTTCAAATTCTTTTAATCGAACTTCGTAGAATTGAAATATAGATAAATCTCCAATTCGTCTGAATCCTTTCGGACTTTTAATCGAACTTCGTAGAATTGAAATGAGAATGATGACCTCCCATTTTAAACTGATGCACATCTTTTAATCGAACTTCGTAGAATTGAAATCAACGTGATGAGTTTGGAAGTATTATCCCCGGTACTCTTTTAATCGAACTTCGTAGAATTGAAATCTACTTCTGCGACTGGAGCTGTTACGTTGACCAACACTTTTAATCGAACTTCGTAGAATTGAAATACTCCTGCGATAATCTTTTGAGTTCTATTTCAAGGTCTTTTAATCGAACTTCGTAGAATTGAAATGAAAATACTACTGACGATATTTCACGTAAAATAGACTTTTAATCGAACTTCGTAGAATTGAAATATGTCATCGAGAACAAAGGCGGTCAGTCCACTGACTTTTAATCGAACTTCGTAGAATTGAAATTGTTCTGACGGCCAGTGATGCAAACGGCACCGGGACTTTTAATCGAACTTCGTAGAATTGAAATATCGCTGTCCTTGGCAAGTTCGTTCAGGACGGAGACCTTTTAATCGAACTTCGTAGAATTGAAATAATTATACTCGACTCCTATCACCCGCGAAACCCTTCTTTTAATCGAACTTCGTAGAATTGAAATCTACTTCTGCGACTGGAGCTGTTACGTTGACCAACACTTTTAATCGAACTTCGTAGAATTGAAATAAGCATGAAGTTAAGTTCTTTTAGGTTCGAGGCTTCCTTTTAATCGAACTTCGTAGAATTGAAATTCGAAAACCGCAGGCCCGTTGAATACAAGGAAGAATCTTTTAATCGAACTTCGTAGAATTGAAATACATGGCTCGAACATCCGACACACGCCGTTCATTCGGCTTTTAATCGAACTTCGTAGAATTGAAATAAGGTATAAATTTGTCAACGCTAAGATGATTCGCATCTTTTAATCGAACTTCGTAGAATTGAAATTGCACAGAGTTTCCTTGATGTGTAATCCATTCGACTTTTAATCGAACTTCGTAGAATTGAAATTCATATCGACAATGCTCGTTTGGACATTATCCTCGCTTTTAATCGAACTTCGTAGAATTGAAATTCGAAAAAAATAGCATAGTAGAGGAGAGTATAGTAAACTTTTAATCGAACTTCGTAGAATTGAAATATAAATCAGTCATGTTATTTTCCACGATGTCTCCAACTTTTAATCGAACTTCGTAGAATTGAAATTTGCAAGCTTTATCTTTTCATTGTTTTCCTTTATCTTTTAATCGAACTTCGTAGAATTGAAATCGAATGCGTGTATCTTGAAGACGGCAAGGAAATAATCTTTTAATCGAACTTCGTAGAATTGAAATGGAATCACGGTATTGATGCATCTCGCTATTGGGTACTTTTAATCGAACTTCGTAGAATTGAAATTCCTTCAGGCAGTTCCGCAGCCTTCAAAAGCGATGCCTTTTAATCGAACTTCGTAGAATTGAAATTCCGCTTGGTTGCGGATTTTATTTGTGCCTCTATTTCTTTTAATCGAACTTCGTAGAATTGAAATAATTTTCTTTTGCGCCGTTGGCAATATCCCAGACTTCTTTTAATCGAACTTCGTAGAATTGAAATGGACAGATCAAAATCTTGCTGATGATGAACAAGGCCACTTTTAATCGAACTTCGTAGAATTGAAATGGGATAAATACAAGGAATATTTGGAACTTATAAAATCTTTTAATCGAACTTCGTAGAATTGAAATTTTCTTGGCCGAAACGGAGTATGAAAAAGGATCAGACTTTTAATCGAACTTCGTAGAATTGAAATTCGTCTTGGTTATCGGCGCTCACCATCATGTTGCCCTTTTAATCGAACTTCGTAGAATTGAAATTATAATGAAGACCTCCATATAGATATTGAGATTGCTTTTAATCGAACTTCGTAGAATTGAAATATCACCGCTTGTCTGTGTGGCCGTGATGAACTTCTCTCTTTTAATCGAACTTCGTAGAATTGAAATATAGATAAATCTCCAATTCGTCTGAATCCTTTCGGACTTTTAATCGAACTTCGTAGAATTGAAATTGTGTTCAAGCCTGTGGATGTTGTCCCCGTTCTCCTTTTAATCGAACTTCGTAGAATTGAAATCTACCGGGAAGAATTGCAGAGGCGAGGACAAACTGAACTTTTAATCGAACTTCGTAGAATTGAAATTGATGTAGAGTTGCTTTCTAAGCTCATCCACATCACCTTTTAATCGAACTTCGTAGAATTGAAATTACATTCTCTTCTGATTTTCAAATCCTTCGTTCATCTTTTAATCGAACTTCGTAGAATTGAAATACGCTTGCACTGCTTGATCCTGTTGTTGTGTTACCCTTTTAATCGAACTTCGTAGAATTGAAATACGGAGAGCAATTCAAACAGTTCTCAGGAAGTAAAATCTTTTAATCGAACTTCGTAGAATTGAAATACTGTATGGAGACTTCGCAATAAAGAACAATGCAATCTTTTAATCGAACTTCGTAGAATTGAAATAAAATGATCAAAAACAGAAAATACAGACCAAACAAACTTTTAATCGAACTTCGTAGAATTGAAATAGACTTGATTACCGATCAAATGGCGTTCTGGGATACTTTTAATCGAACTTCGTAGAATTGAAATACGGTAGGACCTCTATTTGGGAGCTACAAACTACACTTTTAATCGAACTTCGTAGAATTGAAATCTGTATGCTAGTGCTGGGTTTAGTCCTGCGGCTTTTACTTTTAATCGAACTTCGTAGAATTGAAATCGTAATGGGCGGTGAGGGGACTAATGTAGTTTATACTTTTAATCGAACTTCGTAGAATTGAAATTTATCACCCCCGTGGAATTGGTCAACAAGGCGGCCTCTTTTAATCGAACTTCGTAGAATTGAAATCGTAAACAAAGTAGATACAAAATAGTAGTGGTGTAACTTTTAATCGAACTTCGTAGAATTGAAATTTGAATTATACTTCAACAGAAATTTATCCTTTCCTCCTTTTAATCGAACTTCGTAGAATTGAAATATAGTATTCCCAGATATAATTTTGTCAGATCCTGCTTCTTTTAATCGAACTTCGTAGAATTGAAATAGATATACAACATAGTCTAAGATAAGATCTAACAGAATCTTTTAATCGAACTTCGTAGAATTGAAATGTGTTTGCTGCTTCTGCGAGGTTTTTCTCTGCTTGACTTTTAATCGAACTTCGTAGAATTGAAATTGGTGTCTAACGCTAAGTCGAATCTGTCCGTTCGACTTTTAATCGAACTTCGTAGAATTGAAATGCGGTTACGCCTCCTGGGCTGTTAGCTCCTCTTTAGTACTCCCCATTATTGAACCACTGGGATGCAATTTTAAGTTTAGTATATGAGTTAATGCTTTTGATAAAAAGTTAACTATGCAACATATTCATAC
>MKRS01000564.1 GCA_001897035.1 Bacteroidales bacterium 45-6 | reverse complement strand
AAGTGTATGGGAAACCGATCGACGACGAAGATGCCAAGCGGATGCTCTCGGAATTGTCCGGTAACACACATCTTGTCATCACCGGCGTTTGCATCACTACCTTGGCCAAGCAAGTGACATTCGCCGCCACCACCGAAGTGCGCTTTGCTACACTTTCGGAAGAAGAAATCGACTACTATGTGTCGCACTACCATCCGTTGGACAAGGCGGGAGCCTACGGCGTGCAGGAATGGATCGGATACGTGGCTGTGGAAAACATGTCCGGCTCCTATTTCAACGTGATGGGACTACCCATCCAGCGGCTTTACAGGGAGCTCAAGAAGTTCTGATCCATTGAGGAAAGCCCCCGGTTCATATCTGTTGCTCTGTCCCTAAGCAACGAAAAAAGGATAATGAAGGGCAATGCAACAAATGATCGTGTAAACAATCCAGAAATAGCAAAATCTATCCAAAAAAGTTTAACTTTGCGGTACTCCATTTTAGAATATGAGAAGATGAACTATTACGACAAGATCAAGAAATTAGCACAATGTGTGCCTGTTGAATTGGTAGACTTCGAGCAGCCAAGAGACCAGGCAAGGACACCGACACAGGCATCTTCCAACTTCATAACAAACAAAGAACAGGGGGATTGGGCAGAAAACCTTGTTGCAAGAGCAATAAACGAAACTGCTAAAAATCTTGTAGCTGTAAAATATGGAAAATCAGACGACTTGGTAGCGGGTGAATATGGATTTGACTCTTTCTACCAAGACTTTCAAACTGAACTTGACACTATTGGGAAACGTCCCGATTTGCTTATTTTCAATAAAGTAGATTTTGACAGCAGTTTAGGCTTTGACATCAGCCAAATACCTCATCACCAAATAATGGAGTATGTCAAAAAGGCTGTTGCAGGCATCGAGGTAAGGTCAAGCGCATTCTTAATCGACAGATATGAAGAAGCAATGCAAACAAAAACTGAAAAGTTTACACAAATCGCATTGCAAACAAAAGACAAAATTCTTGCAGAATTTTCAGACGTTTTGCAACATCCCTCAAGATTTAATTATATCGAATTGCTAAATGGTATTACCAAGGAGACCTTGAGCATTACGGATTTTAGAACACCAAGCTGGAGTTCATCGGAAAGACTGATACAAGTCAAACAACTTTTCCGACAACTAAAAACTGCCATTAGGGAAATCCAAAAACGAGATTATCTGTCGATAACGCCAAAAGTTGAAGATATCAAGGTCGTTTACAAATGGATTGAGACCTTCAATGTGCCACATTTTATTTTCAAGTCTTCTTCGACAAAGTGTATGGAATTTCATTTGAGCAGATTCTAACGATCATATCAAACCCGGACAATGAGGGTTCAATATTTTCGGTAGAAAGCGATGCCAAAAACCAGAACAAAACAACTATAAAAATCAACTCAAAATCAGGCATCACAATCGCCTCAAAAGTGGATGAACCTTTGCACGACAGCGTAAGGAAAGAAATGGAGAGAGGCAGGCTTTTGTTTTATGTGACCTTCAAAGGGGGAACAGCCTATCTCGACATAGATCAACTGAAAACTATTTTAGAAATTAAAAATGATAATTTCTGATGATAGCTACCACGCAACATATTCTGGACAATTCTATTGAAACTGATTATTCAAAATCAATATCAATAGAACACCGTAAAAAATTTGCACAATTCTTTACGCCATTTGCCATTGCTGATTTAATGGCAAAATGGATTTTAGGAAATAAGAACCTCAAAACGATTCTTGAACCTGCTTTTGGATTGGGTGTTTTTTCAAGAGCCATATTGAATAACAAAAAGGATGTACAAGTTAAAGGATTCGAGGTTGATGAAACTATTCTTAATCTTGCAAAACAATATTTCGATGAAAGCAAAAACGTAAATATTGTTTTGCAAGATTATATGTACAACGATTGGAAAAATAAATACGATGGGATTATTTGCAATCCGCCCTATTTTAAATTTCATGACTACGACAACAAAAACATTTTAAAAGAAATTGAGACGAACTTAAAGTGTAAGTTGAATGGCTTTACAAATCTTTACACCTTATTCCTATTGAAGTCAATTCATCAATTGAGGATAAACGGACGTTGTGCGTATATTATTCCTTCCGAATTTCTAAACTCTGATTATGGAAAATTAGTAAAAGCTTATTTAATAAAAAACAAGACTTTAAGACATATAATTGTCATTGACTTTGAAGAGAATGTCTTTGATGATGCTTTAACAACAGCTTCAATCATATTGTGCGCTAATGACAACCTGACGGATAAAGTTCAGTTCAGCAACATTCAGTCCTTAGATGATTTGGGTAAAATAGAAAATATTATTGCCAACTATCCAGATCTTGTAAATACCAAGCAAACCTACCACCAGTCGGAACTAAATCCTGTTATTAAATGGAAAGCTTATTATCAAAATCAGAATAGCATTAGATTTAAAAATCTTGTACCCTTCTCAACCTATGCAAAAGTAGTTCGCGGTATTGCAACAGGCTCAAATGAATATTTTACTTTCAACCTATCAAAAGCCATAGAATTTAATATCGATGAGCAATATTTATTACCTTGTATTTGTAGCGCAAAAGATGCAAGTTCGACGTTTTTCACAACAACGAATTTTGAAGCATTAAAGCAGAACGACAAAGCCATTTTTCTATTCAACGCCCAAAACTCGACAGATGAAAATGTAAAAAAATATATACAAAAAGGGGAAAGAGACGGAATAGACAAACGATTTCTTACAGCGAACAGAACCCCCTGGTATTCGTTAGAAAACCGAAAGCCTGCCCCAATTTGGGTTTCCGTTTTTAATCGGACAGGTTTGCGCTTCATAAGAAACGAAGCAAATATTTCGAATTTAACTTCCTACCACTGCATTTACCCAAAGCCTACAAGCTTATTTACCGAAATACATATTGATTTACTTTTCGCCTACTTATTAACAAACACCGCAAAACAAATATTTGATGACAACAGCCGTCAATACGGCAACGGACTACAAAAGTTTGAGCCCAACGATCTCAACAAAGGCATGATGCTCGATATAGGACTGCTTGACAAGCAGACGGCAAATAAGATTTTAAGTTTGTACAAAAATTATAAAGATGCTATTCTTAACAAGAAAAATGGGGAAGAAATAATAGAAAAAATTGACAAAATATTGGTTGATAAATTTGGAGACAAAAAGAACCAAGCCTAAAGTTTACCTCCACCGAAGTACATTTTGTATTAATTGCTTTGGAATAACTAATTTGCGACTCATTGTTGTGCGACTCATTGTTGCATATTAACCTTTCCAAACGCCCAATCCATTATCAAATTTTTCTATTCCTGCGCAATGAAAAAAGGGCAGCAAAATCTTCCCTTGAAAGAAAATTAGCACTACATTTGCAGCACGATACGGGTTTCAATCATCCAGACCTGAATGGTTGAGAAAAGGGAATCAGGTGCGAATCCTGAACAGTCCCGCTGCGGTAATACTACCAAAATGGATTCTGCAATACTTTTGTCACTGGTGGTTCTATAACTAAGAACTCTGACTGGGAAGACAGCACGACATCCAAGTTAAGTCCGAAGACCTGCCTGCTATCGAATCTTTTTCACTCTCTTGCGAGGAACGGAGGCTGGAAAGTTCATGTGATTTTTTTTCAATTCACATTTGCATTTTTTGGAACAAGAACAACGGGTTTCTTTAGGTAATTATGTACCCGTATGTTCGAATTTGTGGTCTCTTGCGAAATGTTATCGGCAAACATTTGGGCAAACAGGCTTGTATTAAAGACAAATGAGGCATGAACTTCGGCAGAGTTTATGCCTCGTTTTATGTGCAAGCATAGTGTATAAGGGACGAGAATGCCATCCTTGCGATCTCTCCGTGAAAATAGAAATTCTTTCACGTAAAGGTGCGGAGGTTTTCAACTTTTTTATGCTACTTGAATTACGCAGTAGTGACTCTAAGAGTTCTCTTCTTTTGTCGTATCTATCTGCGGTGCATACACAACTTCATCTGCCGGATTTGCCCTGTCGAGGTATTCTTTTTTGAAGAAATCCACAAACAAACAGAACAAGGAAAGAATCAGCGGGCCAAAGATAATCCCCCAAAAGCCAAACACGTACAGCCCGACCAAAACGCCAAAAACCGTTATCAGCGGATGAATGTCGCCCATCTTCTTTTGGAGAATAAGGCGCGCCACATTGTCCACGTTGGATATGACCAACAGGCAATAGAGCGTCAATCCAATAGCATTTCCCCAGTCCTTGGTAATAAAGAGAAAAATGCACACCGGAGCCCAAACCAAAGCCGTGCCAAAAATCGGGATAATTGTCGCAAAACCGGTAAACAAAGCATAAAGGAAGGGTTCATCGACCCCAAAAATAAGATAGCCAAGATAGGCAAAACCTCCCTGGATGAGGGCCAGCAATGGAATCCCAAAGGCATTGGAATTGATAATCACTTTGGCTTCATGAAGCATTATTTTCTTATTTTCGGCCCGAAACGGAAGCAAGTCATACATGTATTTTTCGATTTCCTTCTGACTGACAAGCATGAAATAGAGTACAAATATCAACAAGATTACATTAATAAAAAGACTGCTAACTCCGCTCAAAAGGGATTGAAGTATTTGTCCCGTGATTTTGGGAATAGAGCCTATTGCGCTTGGACTCAGCAAATCGAAACCCGTTTTGTCTTTGATGATCTGCAAATACTGGTCCATTTCCCTTATCAGGAATGAAATATCGATGGTGGTGTTTTGCAGTTTGTTGATAAGGAGGAGCACCACAACCACTATCGGTATCAGGAAAAAGATAGTGACCTCGATCAGCAGCAACGCCGCCCCCAGTTTGCGCCCCACTTTCTTCTTTTCGGTCAGCCAAAGAAGTTGGCCCCTTACCAGAACATACAACGTGAAGGCCCCCAGCACGCTACCCAAATAAGGCCACAAGGAGTAAATATTGATCATACCCAGCACAACGATCAACACGATCAAAGACACTAACCAGTACTTTTCTCGAAAACGATTTTCCGTAGATGAATTCAACATATCGCACTTCTGTTTTAGTAATTGAAACTTTCTTGATTTTGAACTCCGTAGAAATTGCCTATCAAAAGCAAAACCGACAACAGACACGGCAAATCTAAGCAAAAAAAAACTGAAACGTGTCGCTTCCACGCTTCAGGTTTATGTATTTGTTCGTTGAGTATAAGGAAAGACGAGATATGAACCTCTAATTTGCTGACGGCTTTTCGTCGTCCAAGGTGGTAAGCCTGCTGGCTGCCATCATTTGGTGGATTGTTTTTTGCATCCCATCTGTTGATCCATCCAAGAAAATCACGTTTCCCTTTCCGTTTTCCGCAAAGTTTTTGATGGCTTCCGTCCACATGCTAAACAAAAGGAAAGATGCATCCAAATCCGCATCTGTCATTTCCTTGGCTGCGCTCGCCATCCCTTTGGCCACTTCCTGACGAAACAAAGCTATCCCCTGCCCTCTTTGCATGGCAGCCTCTTTCTCCGCCAAAGCCGAAATCTTGATCGCGTTGCCTTCAGCTTCTGCAGCTTTGGTTTTGGTTATCAAAAGGGCTTGGCCTTCGTTTTCGGCAGCCGCCTTCAAATTATTCGAAGCCACCACCTTGGCCATCGACTTGATGATTTCCGCATCAAACGTAATATCGTTCAACTGAATATCGATCATGTGGTAGCCCCATTGCTCCAAGGTACCGTCCAAGTGGAGCTTCACTTCCTCCACAATTTCGGTGCGAAGTCCCAGAATCTCCGCTTGCTTTTTTGTTGCCACAAAACTACGGATCGTTCCCTCGATGGTGCGGATCAACGCCTGCATGAAATTCCGGTCGTCCACAAACTTGAAAGCCACGTTTTTGATCGTCTCCTCACTTTGATTGATGACGGCATACAGCAACATTGCCTTGAAGTAAACATTTGCCTGATCCTGAGTAACAGCCTGAAATTCCAGTTCCACGGAACGGTTCTGGATGGAGATTTTCCGGTATATCTGCTCAATGATCGGGATGCGCAGGTTAAGCCCCGGTGCCATGATGCGGCGATACTTCCCGAAAACGGTGATTACGGCCACGTAGCCCTGGTTCACAGTCACAAAGCCCGATAATATTATCATAGCAACGATAGCTATCAAAGCCCATAAAAAATAACTCATGATGTGTTTCAGTTTATTTGGTTAATACTATGCGAATGTAAGCATATTAATTTGGTTTTCTGAAATAAATGACAAATATCAGAGCGGACGCCCCACTGTTTTTGCGAATGAGAGGAAGCGGCAACGGTGGGAGTTGTAGCAGTCACGGTGGGAGTTCAAGAAGAAACGGTGCGAGTCCAAGAAGACACGGTGCGAGTTCAAGCAGTCACGGTGAGAGTCCAAGAAGTCACGGTGAGAGTTCAAGCAGTCACGATGCGAGTCCAAGAAGTCACGGTGCGAGTCCAAGCAGACACGGCGAGAGTTCAAGCAGTCACGATGCGAGTTCAAGCAGTCACGGCGAGAGTTCAAGCAGACACGGCGAGAAAATGGACGTTGACATCTGGCTTGATATAACTGAATACGTGTAGTTTTATACAAAGTGACAGATTTTCGGATAAATCCTGCAA
>MKRS01000563.1 GCA_001897035.1 Bacteroidales bacterium 45-6 | reverse complement strand
CTGAAAGATTATGATTTTGCTGGGGAGCAAATTTTCGGATAGATGCATTAAACCAATCTGTATTTAAATACTTAGGGTCTGTACCATCTTTAAATTTCTGAATTTCTTCAGCCGTAAATGGCACCTGGTCTGCAGGCTTACCTGAGTTTAACCACTTATCCACTTCATATTGCGCACGTTCAGCTGAAGTACCAGGTTTGATAACCCTGGTTGACCCCTGTAATGTATAAGAACTGTTAACCGTAAGTGTTGGTTTTGAATTTTTACCGCGTTTGGTAGTAATCAAAATAACACCATTACCTGCCCGCGCTCCAAAAATAGAAGCAGCACCATCTTTAAGAATGGATACTGTTTCAATCTGGTTAGCGTCAAGGTTACTCAGGCTGGTTTCAATACCATCAACAATTACCAAAGGATTTCCAAAACCGCGAATATTTAAACTGGCATCATCAGAGCCCGGAATACCGGATACCTGTTTTGATATTAAACCTGGCAATTGACCGGCTAAAGCATTGGTTACATTAGCAATTGGAGCTACGGTAATTTTGTCTGACTTAATTTGCGATACCGCTCCGGTTACAGTAGCTGCACGCTGTTGTCCATAACCTACCACTACCACATCGCTCAAAGTGCTGACATTGCTTTTTAATACAATATCAATGCCTGATAAGCCTTTTACCGCCACAACCTGATCAGCATAGCCAACAGCAGAAATGGCTAAAGAACCATTAGTGGTTGTTGTAATACTAAAGTTTCCACCTGCGTCGGTTTGTACACCTTTTTTTGTTTTCTGGTCTACAACAGAAACTGCTTCCACAGGATTTCCCTGTTCATTTGTTACTTTTCCGGAAACCTGGATGGTTTTATCCGGATTGACCTGGGCAATGGAAACCCCGGTAAGTACATACAGTAACATTACACAGACAAATGTCCACTTCAAATGCCTTTTGTTCGTACGCATAAATAAGAGATTTGATGATTGTTGTTTAGGTTTTAGAAAGTATATTGATGAGTGATGTGCTGCAGGGAAATTTTTATCCTGGTAAATAATGACAGTTGTTGTATTAACCGGTTATCGTAATTAACACCGGTATATGCAGGCGGTAAGGCCTGTATTAAAAGCAGAAGGATGAGCATGATTCCCGGAAAAATGAATAACAGCCACTTTTTCAGCGGATTAGTTAGTACAAACACTACTAAATCGATTAAGTAATATGTGCAGGCAATATTCATATAGCAATCGTTTAAA
>MKRS01000562.1 GCA_001897035.1 Bacteroidales bacterium 45-6 | reverse complement strand
TGTGCCAATCATCCTTACATTGTTGTTGACTGTTATTGCTCTTTCTTTCGAACGTCTTTTCGCTTTGAACCGTGCAAAAGGCAAAGGAAACTTGGTGAAATTCGTAGAACAAGCTAAAGCCAAATTGGAAGCTGGCGACATCGCCGGCGCTCGCCAATTGTGCGACGCTCAAAAAGGAGCTGTTGCAAACATTTTGCGTGCAGGTCTTATCCGTTACGAAGACGTGGAAAGCATTTCCAACTTGAACAACGACGAAAAAGCAGCCATCATCCAAAAAGAAATCGAAGAAGCAACTGCGTTGGAATTGCCTACATTGGAGCAAAACTTGCCAGTTATCGCAACTATTTCTACTTTGGGTACACTGTTCGGTCTGTTGGGTACTGTACTTGGGATGATCAAGTCGTTTGCCGCTATGGGTAACGAAGGTGCTCCTGACTCTACCAAATTGGCTGTCGGTATCTCTGAAGCTCTTTACAATACAGCTACTGGTATCGCTACCGGTGCATTAGCGATCATTTCTTACGGATATTTCTCTGGAGCAGTTCAAAACATCACCAATTCTGTTGACGAAGTAGGTTTTGCTATCGGCCAAACTTATACAACTAAACATTTGGGAAAATAATTTTGAATTAATTTGTGGAATTTTCAAACCATTCCACTCTATAAAATAAAACAGAAGAAATATGTCGAAAGTAAAAACAAAAAAACATAGCACATTCATCGATATGACTGCGATGAGTGATGTGACTGTGCTTTTGCTTACATTCTTCATGCTTACAGCTACATTCTTGCCCAAGGAACCAGTGCAGGTGACCACACCAAGCTCTGTGATTGACATCAAGATCCCCGAAAGCAATCTGCTGACGATCTTGGTTTCTCCCAAAGGACATGTGTACTTGAACTTTGACCGACCCGCAGATAAATTAGCCATTTTGGGCAAGGTGTCGGAAGAATTTAAAATACAGTTTACTGATAAGCAGAAGAAATCATTCCTTAATCAACCAACCATTGGTGTGCCAATTTCGGCCTTGCCCAAGTTTTTGGACATGAGCGTGGCTCAGCAGGATGAAGTATTGAAAGCCAACGGCGTTCCTTCGGACAGCACCAATAACCAGTTGAAAAAGTGGATACAGTATGGACAAGCCGTGAACGAGAATTTGAAAATTGCTGTGAAGTCGGACAAATCGACTCCATATCCATTGATCAAATCGGTGTTCAGTACTCTTCAGGATATTAAAGCAAACCGTTTC
>MKRS01000561.1 GCA_001897035.1 Bacteroidales bacterium 45-6 | reverse complement strand
GATTTTTCTACAAACATCTGACTCCATTCGGAGTCACACAAACGACAACAAGTCAGATACATATCTTATTTACAATAAATTATATTTAAAAATCCATTGACGTTACACCCAACTCACGTTACAATAATATGGCTTTATTGTGTAACTCTCTATTGCGTTCATCCTTCATTTACAGCTTCGCTTTCAACCCCGAATAAGACGGCAGGTGGAAGGTATTGCCTGGAGCATTTGCCACGTTGTTCACAATGTTAGATGCATCTTGCGGAGTTGCCGTGTTGAAGACATTGCCATCCATATTTACATCCAAAATATTATACACATTTTTATAGCCTCCATAGCTTGGTAGGTGGAACGTGTTGCCAGTTTTATTGGCCACACCGTTTACTACTTGCGAGGCATCTTGTGGAGAGGCCGTGTTATAGACATTACCATCTGCATTTACATCTCCCGACCACATTGCATATACAGTTCCACTTTGTACCATTGGGTTGGTACCGTTGGCTTGGGTTTGTGCAGTGGTGAAATCGTAGAGTGTGGCTCCGCTGGCAGAACCGCCCAATGCTTGTGCGGTGGCTGTACGGATAGCCAAGTGATTTCTATGTTTTACAGCAATATGGTAATTGCCTGCCGCTATATCTGTAAATTCTACCGGGCTAACTCCATCTACATCTACGATGTTGCCATCACTTAATATAAATGCAGCTCTTGTGGCTACCACTGTGGCTGGTGTGGTGGCATCTCTTAACTCTACCAGCACCCAGTCCGTTACATTGGCAGGGATGGCCGTTACACTTTCGGTACTCGTTCCTGCATAGTTCCAAGGAGCTCCGCTATACGGCTGTGTCAAAGGAATCAGGTTGGCGGTATTGAGCGTAGTGCTCATCGTAGTGCCGCTTAAAGGACCTTTGAGCAGGGCTTTTACTTTGGCGAAGACAGTGCAACTACCAGCAGGATTTACCGTATAGGTAAACGTTTTTGGTGTACCAGAGCAAATAGTCCCCACTACAATCACAGCAATGGCGTCGCTATAGGTATTAGGGAAATTAATATTGGAGGGGCAAACTACTTCTAAGGAGCCTACTTGTGTAAGATAGTAAACACCTGGTGCAGATGGTGCCGTAAAACTAGTATTAAAGGATTGTGACTGACCGAAAAAATTCCAATTCTTGCAGCCTATGATTGTATTTGTAGAGCCTACACCAATAGAGCTTTGAAAACTACAAAGTGGACAATATATCGCACCTTCGTCAGGAACATTTTCAAGGAGAACACGATAGCTGATATTTACGGTAGCACCTGGAGATACCGTAGCTGAATTGCCACCCCCGTTAATAGATACATTGCTATAAGTAAACGGCCTGTCTGAGTATATCTGTGTAACAGGAGATGGTATAGTTTGCCCTGAATATACTGGTTGAGAACGATAATTAGGCGTTACCGTTACGGTAGCCGTTACAGGAGATCCATTGTTATTGATTGCTTTAAACGATGGTATATTTCCTGTTCCGCTGGTTGCTAAACCAATCGCTGCATTATTATTCGTCCAGCTATAGGTAATGATGTCGTTACCTATGGTGGTAGTTGGGCTACTAAAAGTCATTGTAGGTACAGTTGCGTTATTACATACCGTTTGATTGGCCACCGTATTTACAGTAGCAGTAGGGTTTACCGTATAGGTAAATGTCTGTGGTGTACCAGAGCAAAACGGTGCTACTACAATCACAGCTATGGCATCGCTATAGGTATTAGGGAAATCTACCGTATGGCAATCACTGTCTAATGAGCCTGTTTGCGTGATATAATACGTGCCAGGAACTGTGGGTGCAGTAAAACTACGATTGATATTTTGACTATCATAAAAATAATAGTTGATACATTCAATAGATGTATTGGTAGAACCAATGCCGATGTAGCGTTGATAAAAACAACTGCTACAAGCTAAATTAGATGCATTAGGACTCACACTGTAGCTAATACCCACCGTAGCTCCAGGCGAAACAGTTACAGCAGTGCCTCCTCCGTTAATAGAAATGTTACTATAGGTAACCGATAGACCCTGATAGTTAAGTATGCGGGTAGTAGGTATAGCCTGCCCTGAATATAAAGGTCGAGAGCGATAAGCTGGGGTTACCGTTATAGTGCTTGTTACCGGTGCTGTGCTGTTATTGGTAGCCGTAAACGATGGTATATTTCCCGTACCGCTCGCTGCTAAACCAATCGCTGTATTGCTATTGGTCCAGGTATAGGTAATGGCGTCATTACCTGTGGTGGTGGTAGTGCTACTTAAACTTATTGCAGGTACTGTTGCACCATTACATACGAATTGATTGTTGATGGCAGTCATTACTACACTTGGGTTTACGGTAATTTTAAAGGTAATTGGTGTTCCAGCGCAAGGCCCAATCACTGGTGTAACCGTAATGGTAGCAGTAATAGGCGCTGTGGTAGTATTGGTAGTGGTAAAGCTCAGGTTGCCACTACCGCTTGCTGCCAAACCGATGGCGGCATTGCTATTGGTAAAATTATACGTTGTGCCTGTAGTGCCGCTAAAGTTTACCGTTGTAGGTGAACCTGCACAAACCACCAAATCATTTACCGCATTTACCTTAGGCATTGGGTTTACCGTATATGTAAATGTTTGCGGTGCACCAGGACAAAGCGGTGCTACTACTATAACTCCGATGGCATCACTGTAGGTATTAGGGAAATTAAACGAACCTGCACACGAAAAGGATAACGAACCCCCTTGCGTAATATAATATATACCAGGAACTGTTGGTGCAGTAAAATTGAGATTTCTGCTTTGCGGATCATATGATCTAATACCATATGCTTCGCAGTCAATTATTGTATTGGTAGAACCAATTCCGATGTAGCGTTGATAAAAACAACCGCTACAGTCTAAATTATTACCATTAGGGTTAACATTATAACTTATACTCACCGTAGCCCCAGAAGAAACAGTTGCAGAATTGCCACCTCCGTTAATTGATACATTGCTATAAGTAACTAACAGACCGGCATAGTTTAGAGTGGGGCTTGCAGGTATCGCTGGCCCGTTATATAAAGGTCCAAAATATGGCGTTACCGTTACGGTGCTCGTTACTGGTGCTGTGCCACTATTGGTAGCGGTAAAGGATGGGATATCACCGGTTCCACTGGCTGCTAAGCCAATGGCGGTATTATTGTTTACCCAATTGTACGTAATTGCGTTATTATTGGTAAAAGGACTGCTAAATTTCACCGCTGTGGTTGCCCCACCACCATTACATATAGTTTGGCTGGTAACGGCATTCATGTTGCCTGCTACCGTTGCTTCACCATTTACTGCTAAGGTTTGTGTAATGGCGTCTGTAGATTGCACCGATACATTACCCGATACCAAACCTGATGCGCTTGCTGCCTGCCTGATGTATATAGTGGTAGATGCTACATTGCCACTTACTGGAGACAGCGTTACTGTACCTGCAAAGCCACTGTTTGAAGTTTTGGAAACTTCAAAACCAGCGGGTGCTGTTATGGTTAAAACATTAGACAGATTAAGTGCCGAAACAGTAAAGGTTTGTGTCGCTGAAGCACTACCGCTACAACTTGCAAAACTACTTAAATAGCCAGAACCAGTAGATACAAATACCGTAGGGCAACCAGATTGTATCAGCACAGGTATATTGGTATTGGTGATACTGCCATTGCCCAATTGCCCATAGCGGTTGTATCCCCATGTCCATAAAGCGCCTCCTTTTTTTATACCCAAACTGTGGTAAACACCAGATGAAGTACGAACCCAGTCTATATCTGTGCCTACCTGAACAGGAATATTGCTGTTGCTATTGTTACCATTGCCCAGTGCTCCATACAGATTATAGCCCCACGTCCAAAGTGTACCATCTGCCTTGATGGCAGTATTATGAAAATTTCTTGACGATACAGAACTCCAACTGCCGGCTACTTGCACAAAGCTGCTGCTATTGATAGCATTGCCATTGCCTAATTGCCCGAAGTCGTTTCTTCCCCATGTCCAAAGTGTACCATCTGCCTTAATGGCCAAATTGTGGTCGCTACCTGCAGTTACTTGCTTCCAAGTGCTACCAGTTCCTATTTTTGTAGGTACTGTTAAATTAGTTCCTGTACTACTGTTGCCCATCTGTCCGTAGGCGTTACTACCCCATACCCAAAGACTGCCATCGGATTGGATCCCAATAGAGTGGTAATTTCCGGCGGCTATTTGGCTCCAGTTGGTAGCTGTGCCCACCTTTACCGGGATGCTGCTATCGGTAGTATTTCCTGTGCCTAATTGGCTATAGACATTATATCCCCAAGCCCAAAGTGTTCCATCATCACGAATGGCCAAGCTGTGACTGCTACCTGCTGCTACTTGTTTCCATGTGTAGCCTGCTCCTATTTGCACAGGTATATTGCTATTGTTGGTAGTGCCATTGCCCAATTGTCCATTGCTATTTACTCCCCATGCCCAAAGTGTTCCGTCATCGCGTATGGCGAGAGTAAAATAGGTTCCAGTAGATATCTGCTTCCAGGTATAGTTGCTAATTTTAACGGGTGTTGTGCTTGTGCTGTTGTTGCCATTACCTAATTGCCCATACAAATTGTAACCCCATGTCCACAGCGTACCATCTGTCCTTATACCTGCGCTATGGTTTCCTCCAGCGCTTACATCCTTGAAGCAGTATGAGGAAGAGCAACTTCCCGCCGGGTTTACCATAATGGTAAACGTGATGGGCGATCCTGTATAAGTGGTAGCACCGTAGGTGTATATTGGAGATACCACAATAGTTGCCATTACTGTTGTTGTGCCATTATTGGTGGCGGTAAAGGCTGGGATGTTGCCTGTGCCATTGGCGGCGAGGCCTATGCTGGTATTGTCATTGGTCCAGCTATAGCCAGTAATGGTAACTCCCGAAACTGGTGTAGGGCTACTGAAATTTATAGCAGAGCTGGTGTTGCCTGTGCACACTATCTGGTTGGGTACCGTATTGACTGTAGCGGGGCTAAGTTTTACCACCCAGGTATCTCCGCCACCATGATTGCCAATTACATCTCCATCATTCGATCGGGTAGCGCCTGTAACCACACAACCGCCATCTGTAGTTGCGACTAAGGAATATGCCTCCTCATATCCCGATCCGCCTAATGATTTTTGCCATATAAGATTGCCCGTAGCATCCAGCTTTACCATCCAGAAATCATGATCGCCATGGAAGCCCGTTACATCACCATCGTTTGAGCTGGAAGTACCCGCTATTATGTATCCGCCATCGTTGGCAGTCACTGTTTGCCAGGCCCAGTCATTAGTGGATGAACCGAGAGCTTTTTGCCATATTATATTGCCAGTTGCAGTGAGTTTTAGTATCCAAATATCTCCGCTACTGTGGTTGCCCGTTACATCACCGTCGGATGAGAACGTTTGTCCCGACAATATATAATTACCATCGGAGGTAGGTGCTATGGAAAATGCTTTATCATCACTAGTTCCTCCTATGGTTTTTTTCCAGGATATATTGCCTGTGGCATCTAATTTCACCAGCCAAATATCCCGATCTCCATGGTTACCGGTAACATCTCCATCTGTGGAATAGGTACTTCCTGCGAGTAAATAGCCCCCGTCTGAAGTTTGGACTATGGAATATACACTTATCCACTCAGTATCAGTGCCACCTAATGCTTTTTGCCATACTATGGTTCCGGAAGAATTGATTTTAACGATCCAGATATCAGCATCACCATGGTTACCACTTACATAACCATCGGTTGAATAAGTATAACATCCAAGTATATAACCTCCATCGCTGGTAGCAATTATTGAATTAATATATTCATTTTGTGTTCCTCCATACGCTTTTTGCCAAATAATATTGCCAGCGGCATTAATCTTTACTACCCACGCATCGTTACCAGTACCCCCATGATAGCCACTGCCAACTGCATCTCCATCGGTGGAGGTGGTATGACCTCCCATTATATAACCACCATCGGCTGTTTGAACAAAAGAATTAACCCTGTCATCACCTGTACCTCCATAGGTTTTTTTCCATTCAATAGCACCTGCGGCATTCAACTTTACCACAAAGGCATCATACCCACCATGGTTGCCACTTATATCGCCATCGGTTGATTGAGTATATCCAGCTATAGCATAGCCACCATCGCTGGTTTGAATTATAAATTCGCCCTCCTCATAATTAGATCCGCCCAAGGTCTTTTGCCAGCCAATGGCAGGTGTTTGTGCATAAGCGCCCACCACAATAAGCAACAGGAAAAACTGTAGGTAAGTTTGTAATTTTTTCATTATTTCAAAGTTTAAATATTTTTGTTATATTTATTCCAAGGGGCTATCTCAAAAGAAATTTTGAACGCAAATTGTATGGATTAACTTTATTCACTAAGTCAGATATTTAGACTGAGTCTATCTGCTTGTAAAATAACAAATTAGCGTAATTTGCGTTCTTTTGAGACAGCTCCTTATGTCACCACTTCGTGGCTTTGATTTGGTACTCTTTACTTCATGCCTTACAGCTTCGCTTTCAACCCCGAATAAGACGGCAGGTGGAAAGTGTTGCCAGGTGCATTTGCCACGTTGTTCACAATGTTAGATGCATCTTGCGGAGTTGCCGTGTTATATACATTGCCATCCATATTTACATCCAAAACATTATAT
>MKRS01000560.1 GCA_001897035.1 Bacteroidales bacterium 45-6 | reverse complement strand
TACATCGCCCGTGTGGAGCGGGACGAGCTACCCGTGGTGAAGGGCTATGTGCTGAACGGGGAAGAACAAATTGCCCGCGAGGTGATTTCCGAGCTGATGTGCAACTACGAAGTGCGTTGGCCAGATGTAGCTTCCGCATTCTCTGTTGGCGTGGAGGAGGTGAAAAAAGCATTGAACTACGATGAAAAGCGTCTCCATGAATTTGCCAAGGACGGTGTGATCGACTTCTCCGAAGAGAAAATTACGATGAGCCAGGCCGCTACCCCTTTTGTGAGAAACGTGGCTGCCTCACTGGATAAGCTTATGTTGAATACCGACAAACGGTTTTCGAAATCGGTTTGAATATCAAATAGATAATAGTCATCGGTTTAGAATGACATGAGAAGCGAAAAAGGGTTCGGCTGCTAAAATATAGGGCGCGTTAGTGGGGGGAGAGCGTTGTTGTTTCAAGCAGTTGCCTCCACTCTCATTTCCTCATCAATGAGCGGTTTGCAGCGTTGCTGCCAGCCACTCTTCCAGTTCCGTTTCGTCGGCTATTTCGAGGTGCTTGCGTATCCGCTTCCGGCGGGTGTACATGGTTTCCTTGGCCATTCCCAGCAGCAGGCACGAGTCGCCGATGTTGATTCCCAAGTAGAGGAGGGCGATCACGATCAGGTCGCTTTTGGTCACATCCTTATGCTTCTCCTGCATCTCTTGAAGTTTATTTCCAGAAAGTTCATCCACTTCTTTCACGTAGTAGTCCCACTCACCTTTGTGGAGTATCACGGTGCGGATGATCCTGTCCATTATCTCCTCTTGTTTCTCAATGGCGGCTGGGCGGTTCTGCATCCTGCGAAATTCGAGCGTGAGTTCCAGTTTCTGTTTGAGCTTAGCCAACAGCAGGGCGTGTTTCTTTTGATGTTCGAGTTTTTTCACCTCCATCTCGTATTGCAACTTTTTGTTTTTCGTTTCAAGTTCAGCCTGCCGTCGCTTGCTCTTGTTTCTTATAATGATGGAAAAGATGCATGCGCCCAGCAACAGGATGACCGTTGCGCTGATCAGCAACACCTTACCCTGGTTGGCAATTTTTAGTTCGAGGTTTTCCTTCTGCTTTTCGGTGAGGTCGTATTGTTTGTCGATGCGGTATAGCTGATCTTTGATCTTGCCTTGAAAATTCTTCTCGTTTAAGATATATGCTTTCTTCGCGTCTTCATAAGCTTGTTGGTAGTTTTTTCTTGTTGCGTTAATATAAGAGCGGCTGGCATAGTAGGCGAGGGAGTCCTGTATCCTACTTTTGGAATTTTCTACTAATCTGAGATAGTATGCTGCGGAGTCGGGTTTTTGAATCTGGGCATAACAATATGAAAGAAATATGTTGTGGATCTCTTGGTTTGCTTGATCGTGATTATACGCTTCCTTGAGCAATCTTATTGCTTTTTGGGGCTGCGAGGCATACAATGTAGATCCTTTCAGCCCTTGGATGAAATAATACATCGTTTCATTTCCCAATACTTTGGCTAACCGACCGGCCTTTTCGTAATAGCGCAGTATGCTGTCGGTCGGGGAATAGGAATTGTAATAAAATTCTCCGATCATCTGGTAGCAGTACATCTGGTAATTTTTATTGCCCGACAATTCGAAATCTTTTTTGGCTTCAAAAGCATAGCTTTCGGCTTCACGGATAACCTTCTGCCCATAATAAAGATACACGATGTTCAAGGCTGTTAATCCCCTTATATCGTATTCCTGAGTGTTTTCAAGCAGGAGCAGTGCCTTTTTGTAATAGAGCAGCGCTTTACGTGGCTTTTTGTGCGACTCGGCATAGCACCCTTTCAAATAGTAAGCTGTACCACTGTATTTGTAAAGGCTGCTTCCATCGTAATACTTTATAGCAATATCTATTAAGGAGTTCGGAACGGAGTCTTCTTTCTGCAATTTATACATCGCATGCGCATAATGCAGACACCAGGCCGCCCGGTCGGCTTCAGGCAAGGCCTGGGGCGACGAGACTGACAGGAGTAGCCTGAGGCTACTATCGGGCGAACTGGCAAGGGATTTTTCGGCAGCAAGGATCTTCGGATGGTGGGTGTAGTGTTTGCCGCAGGAGGCAAGGACGAACATTAAGAGAAAAACAAGAGCGTGACGTTTTTTTTTCATCGAAAGGCAAAAATTAAATGTTAAAAAGCAAACAGATAGCCACCCATTTTTTACCTGTACCATAAAAAAAACTCCCCAAATAGTTATCTACATGAAAAAGAGATAGTTGACAACAGATAAAAAACAGCCTTGTACCACATCTTTTTTTAGAGCAAGACAAAATATTTTTTAACTTGCAAAAACAAAAATACAAAATAACCCGAAGTTGCACCCTGCATTATTTTTGAAAAATATTAATTCACTGAATATTTATGAAAAAATTAAATTATTTATTTTCGATGGTTATCCTCCTATGCTTGTTTGCTAATTGTTCAAAAAGTAATGAAGACGACAGCAGTTCATTAGATGTTATTCAACCCTTGAAGGTTGGCTATACATGGACATATATCGATTCATCTTTTACTAATAATGGGGCTTTCTATCGTGCAGATTCTTCCAAATTGGCGATCACTGGCACAACTTCAATTTTGGTTAATAATAAGTCTGTTCAGGTTTATTATTGGAGTTGGTATGATTTTGTAGCAAAGGCCTACGGTAATAACAAATGGTTGGTGAATAATGAAAAGGGACTCGCGCAATATGGAGTTACAGATGCCGACTCAACTTATGTTTGGGATCCCATTTTATCATTTAAATACCCAGTGAGTGCTAACGAAAACTGGACGCATGTTGATTACATTATCACTACGGATGTGCATGATTCAATAGTAAAAATTGAAAAAGACACAGTCAATACCACTTGCATTTCCATCAATACATATTTTCAAACGGCCATCGGCAGCATCAAGTGTCACGAATATTCCCAGGCAAGTGGCGGTTATGTGCTATCCTATTTTTTTGCGCTTAACAAAGGTCTCGTCGGGATGGTTCAGAAAAAAAACAATGTTGTCCTTCTGAAGAAAACCCTCAAGTCTTATAGCTTGGTGGCGAACGACAAAATTCCTTCTGTCAAATCGAGTAGGGTATCAAGGGGTTCAAACGGTATAAATTTGTGGGGAGTAAGAAAATGATGCTTATCAGGATGATTCAACGATCATCGTAACCTCCGATTTCAAGCAATCCTAAATGTAATTGTAGGATTAAACGAGCTCAGTAATCATTAAAACCTAAACTGTATCAGAAATGAATTATTTATTGAAAAGAGGCTTGCCTTCACTAATCCTTTTGTTGTCGCTTGCAGCCTATCCTTTAATGGCACAGGAAACAGTAGTGACGGCCAAAAAGAAGTTCCCCGTTGAGCTTCGGGTCGGATTCACTTCCGCAAGTTTTGACACCCCCTATAACAATGAGAGCACTCCCTCCCCCTCGAAAGTGGGATTCTATCTGGGAGCTATCGTGAATTGTCCGTTATCAAAAACCTTTAACTTTCAGACTGGATTGGTTTTGATTCACAAGGGTGGCAAGCTGGATGCCGATCATGAAAATGACAAGGCGATAACGATAGATGGCGTTTATCTCCAGGCTCCGCTCTACTTTTCGGCAAAGGTGCCTTTACGGCGATATGACAACTCCTTCAATTTCAACTTTGGACCTTATCTGGCTTATGCTATGGCGGGGAAAACCACTTACAAGTCCTCAGGCAGCAAATCTTCTTTGTCGTTCGACACTTTTGGTGACCAAGGACCTTTGAACCGGCTGGATGCAGGTCTCGGATTGGAATTTCAGTTTGAACTCAAGCACAAAGTTGTATTTACGTTGGGTTCGGAAATGGGGATGACACGTTCGATGAAAAAGGGATGGGTTTCGGGTACCAATGATCTCATAGCCAACAGCACCAACTATTTGTCGATCGGATATAAGTTTTAATGTAGTGAAAGAGGGGAGGGTTTCTTTGCATTTACCCCCGTTGTCCGCAGGCTGTTATATTTGGCTGTTCGGTGTAGGTTTTTCAAACTACGCCACAGCTAAAATCAAGGCTGTAGCCTTGAGGGTCGCAATAATGATTGATTAAAAAAAGGGAATAATGGAATCGGATAGATTACAGGAGAAGAAAAAGCTGGAGATTTCTTTTACTACAGAAAAAAAATAATTACGCATGGTTGTAATTAAAACTGTATTTATAGAACCTGATAATATAAAAAAACAAATCTTAATGAGTAACATCAGTTATAAGAAAAAGACGAAAGTAGCATTGCTAAATTTTTTATTTATGAGTTATTGTAAACAATATTCCTTCTTTAAAGAAGAAAAAAAGGAAAACAGGAGGAAAAAATATAGGATGAAGCATGTCGTCATCCTGTTACTCAATCTTGTGGTAGTATCTGCCGCTTTCAGTCAGGATATGCGGCCCAAAAAATTCTTTTTGTCTGTAGGAGGTGGGGTGAGTTTTCCAATTGGTTCGTCGAATACTCATCTTGACAAGGATTATACCGTCCCTTTTTCCAGTGGATATCAGATGGATTTTGACGCAAGCTGGTATCTGACCAAAAATTATGGAGTCGGGGTGAAGTATCGTTTCTTGAAAAGCGGGCAGAATGTGGAAAGTATTTCAACGTTGAATGGCATATTGTATGACGACAAGTATCCCATCAGGAAATGGCAACAAGATACTTTTGACGAAACAATACACTTCGTTGGTCCGGCAGTCTATGGGAGTTGGCAGCTGGGCAGATCGAAATGGACGGTTCAGTCAAGTTTGGGAATCGGCTATGTTTCCGACAAATTATACAACCTAAATAAAAAAACAACTCATTTTGTTGATACTCAAGATCCAATTTTGATTGATACAGATAAATTAGTAAAAGACACAAGGATAAAATATGAAGTTCCGGTTGAAGGGATGGTCGGTTTGTCTGTTTCGACGGGCATTCATTATCAGGCCACCCCGCTGATTGGCATTGGTGTCAATTCCGAGGGGCTGTTTGCTAACCTGTCAAAAGAATATGAAGGAATTACCTAGACAGGTATTACTTCGTGGGAGTATTCCCGTAAGATTATCAGGGCGGGATTAGCGGCAACGGTAACCTTCGGGTTTTGAGTCTCGATCTCCGTAGGCTATGATTTTAGGCTGTTCGGCGGAGTACTTTCTGCTACGCCACAGCTAAAATCAAGGCTGTATCTTTGAGGTTTATTAGTTATGAACATTTACAAAACACACAAGATGAAAGCGATAGATTCCCACTTTGTCCATTGTAAATCTAAAGGCGAGCATTTCCGTTATGCGGAACCGGAGGTGGTATCCGCTTGAAATCGATAATATCAATAGCTGATGTGAAGTTGCGGGCCTTATTTTTCCTTCTCCGAGAATGAGCTGAAGCGGGTCGGCTCCGAATCGAACTTTTTCCTCAACCAAACAAACGGAGCCCGTGTTTGTTAATTTAAGGAATAAACTGTAAGAATATGCCATATCTCACAGGTTATTAATAAAATAATAAATCAGACAGGGGCTATGTTTATGAATACGTCGGACAACATCAAAAAGCAGTTTCAACATCTTGGGCCTGAGTTTATGAATGAACTGGAGGAACAGGCTGTTTTTGTGAAAGTGCAAGCCAAAGCCGAACTCATAAAGGAAGGGGATCACGTCAGATATGTGCCATTCTTGGTGAATGGACTTGTCAAGGTATTCACTATCAACAACGAAGGAAAGGAACTTCTTTATTATTTTCTGAGGCCTAATCAGGTGTGCATCATGACGGTATCTGCCATATTCAGGGATTCCGTTAGTAAGGTATATGCACACGCAGATGAAGATTCCGAGATCATGATGTTTCCGGTATCCACCATTCTGGCCTGGATTATCAAGTATCCCAAGATAAACTCGATTTTCTACAAGGAATACGAAGACAAGTACCTCTCCATGATGGAGATGGTGAATCAGGCCGTGTTCCATCGCTTAGACAAAAGAATCCTTGAATACATCGCCCAAAAAGCCCGAATGAATCACTCCGATACAGTCAAAATTTCCCACAAAGAGATTGCCAACAACTTGGGTACGGCGAGGGAAGTGGTGAGCAGGTTGCTTAAGAAGTTTGAAAACGAAGGGGTTATTATCCAAAACAGCCAAGGCATTCGAATTATTGACAAGAAGTGACTTTTGTCACCGATTTTAGCATATCTCATCGTATATCTTTGCTCCAGCTAAGATTTTTTTGATAGAAAATCTGATGTGTTAAAGAGTAAAATAAGACATAACAACACGATGAAAAAGGTATCAATGACCATCCTGCTTTTTGCGGTTGTAGGAATTTTGATGGCATCAGGGTCAGCAAACACCATCACCGCATTCGATAGGGGGGCTTCAAACCTCTCTGGAGACAGCACAGTGTCTATGCCGAAACCTGTTGGCACGGCAAAGACAAGAACGGTTTTCGATGTGGCAAGAGCCGGAACTTTGGATGAGTTGAAGAATTTGGAAAAGGCAGACTCGGAAACCATCAATGCCGTCAACGACCAAGGTTTCTCTCCATTGATACTGGCCTGTTACCGGGGAAACATCCAAGTGGCCGACTACCTGATCGATCATGTAAAGGACGTGAACTACAAGAGCAAAGAGGGGACGGCTTTGGCCGGAGTATGCGTCAGATACAACAAAGAGCTGGTGGAA
>MKRS01000559.1 GCA_001897035.1 Bacteroidales bacterium 45-6 | reverse complement strand
TTGTACCATTCCCTTTGCACGGGGCAGAAGCCGCAACGGCACTATCGCCGAAATGGTGGCTCAAGCCGAAGAAGTGGCTGCAGGCGGTGGCAAAGAAATTGTGCTGACCGGAGTAAACATAGGTGATTTTGGCAAAACAACCGGTGAAACTTTTTTCCACCTGATCCAGGCGTTGGACCAGGTGGAAGGCATCGAGCGTTACCGCATATCGTCTATCGAACCTAACCTTCTGACAGACGAAATCATTGAGTTTGTCGCTACATCGAAACGTTTCGCTCCGCATTTCCACACCCCGCTGCAAGCCGGTTCGGACGACGTGCTGAAGCTCATGCGCCGACGCTACAACACTGCCCTCTTCCGCCACAAAGTAGAGAAGATCAAGCAAATAATCCCCGATGCGTTCATCGGCGTCGACGTGATTGTGGGAACACGCGGCGAAACGGAGGAATATTTTGAAGAAGGGCGTAAGTTCATCGATAGCCTGCCTATCTCCCAACTACACGTCTTCACCTATTCGGAACGACCAAACACCCAAGCACTTAAAATAGAACACGAGGTATCTCCCCAAGACAAGCACGAAAGATGCCGCACCCTTCTCGACATTTCGGACAAGAAGTTGCGAGAATTCTACACCTCCCAACGGGGAAAAGCCAAGCGGGTGCTGTTCGAACACAACGACAGCGGCACGTGCATGCACGGATTCACCGAAAACTATGTCCGCGTCGAAACCGGCTACAACGAACTGAAGGTGAATACAGTGGAAGAGGTAAAACTCGGAGCCTACAACGAAGAGCTGACAGCCTTTTTGGTTTAATTTGCAACAGGAAGACAGATGAAATTCTCCGACAAGCTGCTTTATGGGCTTCTCTATTCGTGGATGTATGTCCATGCACTGTTGCCCTTCAAGGCGCTTTACCTCCTTTCGGATTTTATGTACATATTATTGTACTATATGATCGGGTACCGGAAAAAAGTGGCAAGGACTAATTTAAAAAATTCTTTTCCAGAAAAATCTGAGAGTGAACTTCTTGCCATTGAAAAAAGGTTCTATCACCATTTCTGCGATTATTTCGTGGAAACGGTGAAACTTTTACACATTTCGGACGAAGAAGCGCAAAAGAGAATCGTGTTCGAAAACCCGGAGGTGCTGCAAACCGAAATAGACAAAGGCAATTCTGGCTTTCTCTTTTTAGGGCATTATGGAAACTGGGAATGGGTTCCTTCGCTCACCCTTTGCTTCAGCAAGGATCTGACCTTGGGCCAAATCTACAAGCCTCTCAAGAACAAGGCCGTTGACCGTATATTCCTAAAAATCAGGAGCAGGTTCGGCTCGGTAGGCATCCCCAAGGGTGACACTTATCGCGAAATAGTGAAGTGGAGACACGAAGGAAGGCAGTCGCTCATTGGCTTCATGGCCGACCAAACCCCCACCTACAACAACATCCATTACTGGACAAATTTTCTCAACCAGGACACCCCGGTATTCACTGGCGTGGAGCGAATAGCCCGGAAGGTAGGTGGATACATAGCCTATATGGACATCCGAAAAGTGAAGCGCGGGTATTACCGCTGCCGTTTCGAGATGCTATCGACGAATCCTGGCGCGGAGGAAGAGATGGGCATCACCGAAAACTACATCCGCAAGATAGAGCAAACCATCCTGCGCGAACCGGCATACTGGCTTTGGACTCACAAACGCTGGAAATACAAAAGAGAAAATTAGACTAAAACCAACTGCGAAAATCTTCTTAGCCGAGCCTACTGCTAACTGATGACTGCTAACTGATGACTGCTAACTGATGAAAACCTCTGTTGTTATCCTAAACTGGAACGGAAAAAAATGGCTGGAAAAGTTCCTGCCTTCCGTGATCCACTATTCGCAATCGGACGATCTGGAAATTGTGGTAGCGGACAACGCCTCCACGGACGACTCGGTGAGTTTTCTCTCCGAGAAATACCCCCATGTCAGGCTTCTCCTTTTTGACAAGAACTGGGGATTCGCCGAAGGCTACAACAAGGCCCTTGCTGAAATCGAATCGAAGTACACCGTCCTCCTGAATTCCGACGTGGAAGTCACCGACAATTGGCTGGCAACCCTCACCGAATATATGGAAGCGAACCCCGATGTGGCAGCGGTGCAACCTAAAATTCTGTCGCAGCTGGACAAAGAGCACTTCGAATACGCGGGTGCCGCAGGAGGATTCATCGACCAATACGGCTACCCTTTTTGCCGGGGAAGGATTTTTTCGGTAGTGGAAAAAGACAAAGACCAATACGACAAGCCCTTAGATATCTTCTGGGCAACAGGTGCTTGCCTGATGATTCGAACGGATGCATATAAGGCCGTAGGAGGATTGGACGGAAGCTTTTTTGCTCACCAGGAAGAAATCGACCTCTGCTGGCGGCTCAGGGCAAGGGGGCATCGCATCGTTTGCCTGCCAAGTGCTTCCGTGTATCATGTGGGAGGAGGAACATTGTCCGCAGAAAGCCCCCGGAAAACATTCCTCAACTTCCGAAACAACCTGCTGATGCTCTACAAAAACCTCCCGGAAAGCAAGCTAAAAACAGTGATGCGAACCCGCACGCTGCTGGATATGTTGAGCTTCGTACAGTTCTGGTTGACCGGAAAAAAGAAAAATGCACAGGCTATCCTCGAAGCAAGGCGGGAATTCAAGAAAATAATGCACGAATACCAATCGAAGCGTATCGAAAACCAGCAAAAAGCAACCCTGGACAACATCCCCGAGATGTACCGCGGGTTGATCCTCGGCTCATTCTACCTGAAAGGCCGAAAAACATTCAACAATATCACTTGGAAATAGCCTCCCGCAGGCAACGGATTCACTCGAAATTGAGCACAAGGCTTATCATCCGCGATTTGCCGCTCGCCAAGGCATTGGTATATTTACGCATATCATTATCCGTCAAGTCTTTTCTTTCCTTGTCGATAAGGTCGCGAAGGCCGAAGGAAAAACGAAGTTCGGGGCAGAACTTGAAAAGGGGAAGATAAAAATTGCACCCAACGCCCAGTTGAAGACCGTAATCGAAGCCCTTCAGCCTCACCGCTTGGTTCTTCACGCCACCCAGTTCCGAACTCACATACGCTCCGCCCACTACAAAGGGCCGATAATTATTGACACGCTGTGCGTTGAATTTCAAGAGAATGGGCAGACTCAGATAATTGTTGCGGATGGTGGTGGAATATTCCTTCAACGAGGTTTGTTCTTTGAAGACATAATTTTTTTCGCCAAAATAGAGCGTTGGCAACACCCTCAAGTTAAGGTACTGACTTAGATAGCGGTCGGCAATGAACCCTACCGTGAATCCCATCGAATAGCTGGGAATCTCGGCAAACCAAACTTCCCCGTTTGGAGTGGTAGCCCCCGTGTGCTTCAGGATCAGGTCCTCCGAACACAAACCCACAGAGAAACCAACATGGTACATCTTTTGGTCTGCATAAGGTTGGTTTTGAACCTTTTGCACCTGCCCTGCAAGTTGCTGATGCCAACACAGGAAGGCAAAAGCAAAAAGGACACCCCGAAGGCTATGTTTACGAATGGTCTTCAATACTTTTCATTTTACTCTTTCTAAGTAACGCCATTTTTAGGATCTTATTGCATCCTTTCGACACACAAAAACGAATCCTGGTTATTTAAAAAGAATAAAAATTGCAATCCCAACATTGCAAACTGAACAATCACAACAAGAACATAAACATCTAATTATATGAAATTTAACCCCACAAAAAGAAGAAACCAACCAACAGGAAATCAGGCATAGATTTTATAAATAAGACATAACCTTGGAATAATTCGAAAATCTGTATAAATTTGCCTTCAGATAATAGTAGTAACCATTTAATTTATTGAAATCATGGCATACGTAATTAGTGATAGCTGCATCGCATGTGGCACTTGCATCGATGAATGTCCGGTGAGCGCAATCTCTGAAGGAGAAATCTACGTGATTGATCCAGACACATGCACAGACTGTGGAACTTGTGCAGATGTGTGTCCAACAGAGGCTATTAGCCCAGCATAATCCAAATGCAGAAAGAGAAAAAGAAAAGGGTATCCAATCTACCGGATACTCTTTTTTTTCGTTTCGCAACCAATCTAAAATCGCCGTTTCTTTTTTTTAACGAAAAGTCTCTTCTTTCGATCCATAAAAAACACATGCAGAAACTATTAATTTTATCTTTGCATCAAAATCATCTTTTAATCTAAATAAATCATTATGGAAAAGCCTTATGCGATAGGTATCGATATCGGTGGAACTAATACTGTGTTTGGTGTTGTTGACAAAAGAGGTCAGATCATTGAACAAGGAACAATCAAGACTGGAAAGCATTCCGAAGTGAACGCTTACATGGACGACCTTGTCAAAAACCTCCAAATCATAATCGACAAAGTGGGTGGGACAGCCAACATCAAAGGAGTTGGTGTGGGTGCGCCCAACGGAAACTTCTTCACTGGGTGCATCGAATTTGCACCAAACTTGCCATGGAAGGGCGTTATCCCCTTGGCTCAAATGCTAACCGACCGCTTGGGAATCCCTGCTTCCCTGACAAACGACGCAAACGCTGCAGCGATCGGCGAAATGACTTACGGTGCTGCCCGAGGGATGAAAGACTTCATCGTCATCACTTTGGGAACAGGTGTGGGAAGCGGCATCGTGGTGAACGGACAATTGGTTTACGGTCACGACGGCTTTGCCGGAGAACTCGGCCACACCACTATCCGCCGCCAGAATGGGCGCTTGTGTGGCTGTGGCAAACATGGTTGCCTCGAAACGTATGCTTCCGCCACTGGAGTTGCACGCACTGCCCGCGAATACTTGGAAACTACCAAGGACGCAAGTGTGCTGAGAAATCTCGACCCAAAGGAAATCACCTCCAAGGACGTGTTTGATGCAGCCCAAAGCGGCGACGCATTGGCCAAAAAGATTTTTGAAGAAACTGGATCTATCCTCGGGGAAGCTTTTGCCGACTTCATCTCATTTTCAAGCCCCGAAGCCATCATCCTCTTTGGAGGATTAACAAAGGCCGGTAATTTGATATTCGACCCGGTGAGAAAAAGCATGGAAGAAAACTTGCTTCCGATTTTCCGCAACAAAGTTAAACTGTTGCATTCCGAATTAAAAGAAAGTGACGCCGCTGTTCTTGGCGCAAGCGCACTTGGCTGGGAAGTGAAAGACTTATAATGATTCTCGTTCCAACAGAAAAATCCCGAAGTTTTTGAAGCCTTCGGGATTTTTTTATTGTTTAACAGAAAAGAAACATCCGGCGGGAGAAGCCTCATACTTCCTCATGCACTCAACGAAATAATACTTAAAAAACTTTATCAACTAAACAAAATAAGTTACTTTTGTGTGCCATTTCGGAAAGGTTGCCGAACCCTCTTTCCGTTGGCATTGTACGTAGCTTTATTAAATACTGAAACAGTTTTACTATTTACATAATTACCTATAAATAAACTGAGAATATGGCTAATTTAAAAGAGAAGCTTTTCACGGATTTTCCGGCCACTTCCACCGAAGACTGGGTTGCGAAAATTACTGCCGACTTGAAAGGCGCCGACTTTGAGAAAAAATTGGTTTGGAAGACAACCGAAGGTTTCAAAGTGAATCCATTCTACAGAAGCGAAAATCTTGAAGGACTCAAAACTCCAGATGCACTTCCCGGAGAATTTCCCTATGTGAGGGGTACGAAAAAAGACAACGACTGGTTTGTACGCCAGGACATTGTGGTGAAAGATGTCAAAGCTGCTAATGCCAAAGCGCTTGACATCCTCAACAAGGGTATCAACTCTTTAGGATTTATTGTCGAAGCTAACGATGTGACTGCCGAAAACATCGCCGCACTTTTGAATAATATTCTTCCCGAAGCCGTAGAACTTAATTTTACCACTTGCAACTGCCACACAGCGAAATTGATCGGATTAGTGGCTGATTACTACAAAGGAAAAGGTGTTGACCTATCCTCAATCTCCGGCTCTGCCAACTACGACCCATTCAAATCGATCCTGAAAAGAGGCGCCGACAATGCCGGTTGGGTGGCACAAGCCCAAGAAGTGCTGGCTGCCGCCGAAGCACTTCCCAAGTTCAGGGTACTGAATGTGAACGCCGTGAAGTTGAGCAATGCAGGAGCCTACATCTACCAGGAATTAGGCTATGCATTGGCTGACGGAAACGAAATACTTTCCGCATTGGTGGAAGCAGGCTTGGATGCGTCTGCCGTAGCCAAACGAATCAAATTCAACTTCGGCATTGGCACCAACTATTTCATCGAAATTGCCAAATTCCGTGCTGCGCGCTGGTTGTGGGCAGAAATCGTGAGCGCTTACGGCGCTGACAAAGAAGCTGCCAAAATCAACAGCCACGCCGAAACCACCACTTTCAACAAAACAGTGTTCGATGCGCACGTCAATTTGTTGCGCACACAAACGGAAGCCATGTCGGCCACGATCGCCAATGTGGATTCGTTGACAGTTCTTCCTTTCGATGTCACTTACCAAGAGTCGGACGACATCGCCGAAAGAATTGCCCGCAACCAACAATTGCTATTGAAAGAAGAATGCCACTTCGACAGAACCACAGACCCTTCTGCAGGATCCTACTATATTGAAAACCTGACTTCTTCTATCGCCGACCAAGCTTGGAAATTGTTCCTTGCAACAGACGAAA
>MKRS01000558.1 GCA_001897035.1 Bacteroidales bacterium 45-6 | reverse complement strand
AGCAAAGCGATCACCGATCCCTCTGGCCCGAAATACTACATCCAACAAGTAAGGGACAGAGCCAACAAAGTTGTACCATCCGAACAACCGCACTTGTGGTATCAACATTCACCCGGAACGATTCCCAATGTGGATGATTTGTTAGCTAGTGGCAAAGTCATCAATGGTGTGCCAATGAACAGCATCAAGAACATCATAGAGCACGAACGGTATGTGGAATTCTGTGGAGAATATCTCCGCTATTTCGACCTGCTCCGTTGGGGAATGGCCGACTCGAAATGGCTCGAACCACTAAAGGCATTGGGATGGACCGAAAAAGCGATGTATTATCCTTTCCCCCAGACGGAATTGAACAACAATCCGAACTTGAAGGGTAACAGCATGAATTAAGGCTGAATACAGAAAAAGATCATCTTTTTCAATTGAAACAAAAAAAGCAGGATGTGCCGGGAAAGAAACCCGGCACATCTTTTTTGTATCCCGAACCACGCCCAAGTTTCATACGCAGGCACTTCCACACAAGACTAACACACAGTCTATTCAGAAGAGAAACGGAGCATCTCTCCCCAAGGCTGGCAACCCCGGATTGGCCGCTTTTCGCTTTTTTTTGACTTCCCTTTTCCAAAACATCTTCCAATCATCCAGTTTATTATTAACTTTGTGGCTTTGAATTTTCCTGACGGATCACCGTATAATTTAGGCTCATAGAAAGTAATGCCTTTTTGCATTCACATTATAGAATTATGAACAACATCACAACTGAGGCCATGCTGTCTCATTTTGGAGTGTCTGTCGAGGACTTGAAGAAAGTGCTTGCAGCGGCGCTCGAAAAAGGAGGAGGCTACGCCGACCTATACTTCCAGCACACCAGAAACAACCAAATCAGCTTGCGCGACGGCGAGGTCAACCGAGCAGCTTCCAACGTCGATTATGGTGTCGGCATACGCACCGTGGCGGGCGACCAAACGGGTTACGCTTATGTGGAAAACACCTTGCCCGAGGACATGATCCGTGCCGCAAGGACAGCTGCCGGAATCGCAGCCACAACCACCAAGCCAAGTCTGGAAATTAAGCTCACCGAAAAGCATTTCCACAACTTCTACCCCATCGAAATACCTTGGGAAAGTGTAGATATACTACGAAAAAAGGAGTATGTGCAGAAATTGAACGACCGTATATTCGAACTCGACAAGCGGGTTATCAAGGCCACTGTGGCACTTTCGGACACTACCTCCTACACCATGTTCTGCAATTCGGAAGGCATACTCGCCAGCGACTACCGCCCCATGGCGTTGATGCACGCTTCTTGCACCATGCAGGACGGCACAAAGATCGAGAACGGCTATTCATCCCGCGCTTTCCGCCTCGGATTCGAGTTTCTCTCCGATGAATTGGTGGAAACACTCGCCCAGGAGACAGTGGCCCAAACGGCGCTGATGTTCAAAGCCGTGAAGCCCAAAGGGGGCGAGATGCCCGTGGTAATGGGGGCCGGAGGATCGGGCATATTGCTGCACGAAGCCATAGGTCATGCGTTTGAAGCCGATTTCAACCGGAAGGGCGTTTCCATATTTTCAGACAAGCTCGGCAAGCAGATTTGCGACACCTCGATCAACGTGGTGGACGACGGCACCATCGAACATGCACGGGGAGCCATCAACTACGACGACGAGGGCGTGGAGTCGCAAAAAACATACATCGTGAAGGACGGCATCCTCAACAGCTACCTGCACGACCGCATCAGCGCAAAGCATTACGATGTGGCTCCAACGGGCAATGGACGGCGACAGTCGTTCCGCCACGCACCCATGCCACGCATGCGTGTCACTTACATGGAGTCGGGAAATATCCCGGAAGAGGAGATCATCGCGCAGGTCAAACAAGGCGTGTATGTGGACAATTTCACCAACGGCCAAGTGCAAATCGGGGCAGGTGATTTCACCTTTTTCGTCAAGACGGGATACCTCATCGAAAATGGACGCCTCACCCAGCCTATCAAGGACATCAACGTCATCGGCAACGGCCCCAGGGCTTTGGCCGACATCACTCTGGTGGGCAACAACCTCAAAATAGACGAAGGCACCTGGACTTGCGGCAAGGAAGGGCAGAGCATGCCTGTGGGGCAAGGATTACCCTCGGTGCTGGTCAGCAAGCTCATCGTGGGAGGAGAGTGAATGAAGGAATGTGCCAATATGCCAATGAGATAATATGCCAATATAACGAATTAGCAAATCTGCATTTTACGATTTCACGAATTCACGATTCAACAAAAAGGACAATACCTAATTACAAATCATGATTACCCAAGAACAAAAAGATATAGCCCAAGGCTGCATGGAATTCGCCTTGAAAAACGGATGCCAGCAGGCACGGATTTCTTTCGCAGTGGCCGACAACAGTTCGTTCGACTTCCGCAACACCCAGTTGGACAAGCTCCAGCAAAGCAGCGAAAATAAACTCTACATCGAGCTATTTGTGGATGGACGCTACGGCTCCTTCTCCACCAACCGACTCGAAAGAGAAGAAGTGCAGGCACTTATCCGCGAAGGAATTACCTCCACCCGTTTCCTCGCACAGGATCTTGCTCGCCGTCTGCCGGACAGTTCACGCTACTACCTGGGAAAAGGAGACGGACTGGAACTCTACGACGATGCCTACTTGTCCATCAACGTGAACAGCAAAATCGACCTGCTCAAACAAACCACCGCCGAAGTCTATGGCAAGGACAAACGGGTGATCTCCGTCACATCCAGTTACGAGGACAACCGCAGCGCCGAATACATGGTCGCCAGCAACGGGTTTGAAGCTTTTTCGCAAGATTCTTCCTTCAGCCTCTCCTCCGAAGTAGCATTGAAAACCGATACCGACGCACGGCCCGAATCGTTCTGGTACGACAGCACCATTTTCTGGAAAGACTTGCAGAAGGAGGGAATAGCCCGCAAGGCTTTCGAAAGGGCTTTGGGCAAAGTGGGACAGAAACAAACCGCTTCAGGAAAATACCAACTTCTGTTGGACAACACCCAAGCTTCCCGCATAGTGTCGCCGCTGATCTCTGCCCTCATGGGTACATCCTTGCAGCAAAAGAACTCATTCCTGATCGATAGGTTGGGCAAGCAAATCATGCCTCCATCGGTCACCATACACGATACACCACACCTCGCCCGCTCGTTCGGCGCACGCTGGTACGACGGGGAAGGGGTTGCCACATCCGATCTCCAGATTATAGAAAAAGGGGTATTGCAAACTTATTTCATCGACACCTACAATTCGGTGAAAATGGGTGTTGAGCCCACCATCTCGTCCCCTTCCATTCTCAACTTCGAATTGGGAAACACCGATTTCAATGGCCTTCTGCGCCAAATCGAGCATGGAATCTGGGTGAGTGCGTTCAACGGAGGAAATACGAATCAGACAACCGGCGATTTCTCGATGGGCATCGAAGGGTTTCTGATAAAAGACGGAAAAGTGGTGTCGCCTATCGGAGAAATGAATATCACAGGCAACATCTTGGATCTATGGAAAAACCTGGTAGCCGTAGGCAATGATCCCCGCAAAAATTCACCCTGGAAAATTCCAGCATTGCTCTTTGAGGGAGTATTGTTTAATGGGTTGTAAGGCCAAATATTAAGATTCACTATCATAACGAAATGTCCCCGACTCCTGTAAATGGATGTCGGGGACATTTTGCTATTTGAATTAGTTCCTTTGAAAAAACACTATCACGTTGCAGGCAGCTGCCTCTGATTGAATTTATCGTCCTTCCATTTTTGAGGATTTTCAACGATGTAGGTTGCAATCCGTAGGTCTTCCTCCCAATTACGAATGATACGATCGTAATAATTGCGTTGCCACAATTTCCCATCGTACCGTTCCCAGCCCATGTTTTTCACGCCGCGAATATATTCGTTGGTGGTCATGGTTTTAAACCAATCCATCACATCGCCAATGGTTGCACCGTATTTTTGATTGTGTATCCCGTATTTTTCGGTTGTTTCGGGACGCGATTCGATTTCGGGACACCCATCCGTTCCAGAACGCCCACGTAGTGGCGCCCCTACGTGGGCGTCCATCGGTCGTACGTGGGCGTCCATCGGTCGTGCGTGGGCGTCCATCAGTCGTACGTGGGCGTCCATCGGTCGTACGTGGGCGTCCATCGGTCGTACGTGGGCGTCCATCGGTCGTACGTGGGCGTCCGTTGATGAAACGTTTGCATCCATTTGCATTTCCAAATTTTCAATAATGCAATGAAAATGATTGGGCATCACCACCATTTCGTGACATCGTTTGTCCGGATATTTATTTTCAATTTCGCGATACCATTTTTCAATCATACGCCCGGCATCGTTCAACATCATTCCGCCATGATGTATCTGCCCAAATAAATGCAATCGGTTTTGCACCGCAATCGTCAAAAAATACAACCCGGCACGGGAATAATCGTAACCCTGCAATCGTATATTTTTGCGTTGTTGCATATTATTCTGGTTTGTGTTGTTCGGAACAATTGTTGATTTCTCAGCACGGACAGAACTGAATATCAATACCCAAACAGCTCTTCCAGCGAAACCTTCTTCACCTCGCCGATCTTGCTCAATTCCGATTCAGGGAGCTTGTTTTCCGAAGCCACAATCACGTAGGTGTAAGGTTTTCCGGAAAATTTTGCCTGATGAAATTTCTTGATATCATCCATCGTCACCTTATCCACATCGTTGTAGATTTGCTTGCGGATGTCGTCTTTCAAGCCCAAGCGTTGCGCACCCAGATAATTGAAAATGATGTTGTCCTGGGTGATGCGTTCGGTCTGGATGTCTTTTTTGACCTGGCTCTTAGCCAATTCAAAATTAGCCGGAAGTTCAGGCAAAGTGGTAAACAGCTCATTCATGGCCTTCACCGCATCGTTGAACTTGTCGGCCTGGCTACCGACATACCCCAAGACATAATAGCGGTCTTCCTTCTTGGAGGGAGACACATAATAACCGTAAGTGCTATAAGCCAAGGCCTTACTCTCGCGGATTGTCTGGAACACGAGGGATCCCATGCCTCCACCAAAATAGTTGTTGAACACATCCACCACGGTAGCCGATTGGGGATCGTACACATCCGAGTTGCGGATCCAGCGGGTTTCGGCTTGCACCATGTTGTAGTCGGTGAACAGCACCTGATTTTTAGTTTGTTCCACCTGAGTGAACGTTTTCATCGGCTTCTCGGCTGCAAACTTCACCGGAATTTCATGCAAAGGCTTCAAGGTTGTCACCAATTCCGACACAGTAGCCGGGCCGTAGTAAATGATGGTTTGTTCAAAACCGTTCAGATCTTTCACTTCCGAGATTAATTCCTGCGGCGTGAGGCCTTCGATTTGGGCATCGCTCAAGGTGTTGTTGAATTTGTTTTGTGCACCATACAAAGCATAGCTGGTCAGCCCCTGCATGATCGCCTGTTTGCTGAGCTTGGCATCTTTACGAGCCTTGTTGATCCTCGCTTTGAGGGCTTTGAGGGCATCGGCATCGGGTTTAGCATTGGCAATCAGGTCTTCATAGAGTTTCACCGCCTGAGAGAAATTCTCCTGAAGCCCTTCGATGGTCACGGTGGTGTATTCTTCGCTCGCCGCAATGCTAAAGCTGGAAGCAATCTTATAGAATTCCTTCGAGATCTGTTCGGCCGATTTCTTGTCCGTACCCAGGAACTGGATATATTGTGTGGCGTAAGGAAGCTTCAAGTCGTTGAGAGTACCAATCTTGTAGCGGAAACGGAGGCGATACAGCCCGTTGTCCTTGTTCTGCACATACAGCACTTCAGCTTTGCCGATCTTGCTTTTCTGAATGTCCTTGGCATAATCGAGGAACAAAGGGGCCGAAGGGGTGCTGGCCATCTCGTCCACATGCTTCACGAAGGGAGATTGCTCTCCGGCGTTGGTTTCCACAGGGGTAATCTGGGGCTTATCGATCTTCTGCAAATCGGTCCTTTCGCCTTTCCGCTTGAATACCGCCACATAATTGTCCCCCAAATATTTATTGGCAAACGCCACTACATCTTCTTTTTTGATTTTGGAAAGATTGTTCACATACGCCACTTGGTCTTTCCAATCCAATTCGGAAGTAAAGGCATCCATGAGCAGGCCAGCCCTATTTCCGTAAGATTCCGTTTCCTGTATTTTACTCTTTTTAATGTTGTTTACAATCGACGTAATGAGGTCGTCGTCAAAGTCTCCTTTCTTTAGCTTATCGATCTCTCCAAGCACCAAATCCTTCACTTGCTCCAAGCTTTGCCCGGTTGTGGGCGAAGCCGACAAGTAGAGAATGCCGTGGTCGATGAGCGTGTAAGTGGTGGCGCTGGCTCGCTGGAGCTTTTGCTTCTTCACCAAGTCCAAGTCGAGCAGCCCAGCCTTTCCATTGGTAAGGATAGCCCCCACCAAATCGGCCAACAGCACATCCTTGTCCTTATTGCCCGGAAGGCGGAAGCCCATGGTCAGGCTTTCGGCATTAGGCCCCACCACGTCTTTTACAATAGGTTTCGTGATGGGATCTTCTTGCTCAAAGGTATATTTAGGAACTGGCTTCGCCTGCATGGCCCCAAAGGCTTTGTCAATCTTGGCAATGGCCTGATCTGGGTCAAAGTCGCCAGAAAGAATCACTCCCATGTTGTTGGGCACATAATAGGTGTTGAAATACTTCCTGATCTCAACCAAGGAAGGATTTTTCAGGTGTTC
>MKRS01000557.1 GCA_001897035.1 Bacteroidales bacterium 45-6 | reverse complement strand
TCGCGAACGTTGCGGTTCTTCAGATTCTGGAGCAAAGGCTGTTGCGTGGTGTTTTGCAAGGCCAGCAAATATTTTCCCGGATAGCCGGCATTCTTTGCATCTTCTGCCGTAGCGGCAATCTCATCGGACGAAAGGCCATCCAATTCCTTCACGTCATCAATCAGCAACGCTCCATTTTTCCGGGCAGCCAGCAATTTATTCGAAAACAAGGTCGAATAAGTAGCTAATTGTTCGTTCACCTTTTTCAGCTCCGTCTTTTTCTCGGGCGAGAGGTTTGCGCCTGCAATTTCAAATTCCTGTTCATAAAATTCCACCAAGCGTTTGCTTTCGGCATCCAATGCAAGCTCATTGCGCTTTTCATAAATCGTTTTCACCCGTTTGTAGAGCTTGTCGTTCAAATACATCTTATCGGAATGCGCAGCAAAAACAGGAGAATATTCTTCTTCCAATTTTTGCAGTGTCGGATTGGTATTCGCACTCGTCAGGTTGAAAAAAACCGACTGGGCACGGCGCAGGTTTTGCCCGCTTGTTTCCAATGCCAGGATTGTGTTTTCAAAGGTGGGCGTTTTCGGGTTGTTGGCGATGGCTTCTATCTGCTTCAGGTGTTCAGCCAGACCATATTCGAATGCCGGTTTGAAATCTGAATCTTTGATTTTGTCAAACTGAGGAGCCTGGTATTGCAGGGGACTCTTCTGTAAAAGAGGATTGGTCATACTCGTCTGTTTTTTTGTTGCTGTTTTCTTAGCGGGCTGTTGTGCCTTACCTGCCGTTGACTTGGGAACCTGCGAATATGCGGCAACTCCCAAAACCATAGTTAAAGCAATTAATACTGGTTTTTTCATACTACTATTATAAATTAATTGATTTTTCGTTCACTCTTCGGGAAAAGGCAATCTATCAACCTCACCCATTTTTTCGAGATTTTCCTATTTTTAACAAAAGACATCTATCAATAAAAGCCAGCTACCAGAAACAGTAGCCAGCTTTCGCCTTCGGTACAAAGATATTTCGTTATGCGTCTATCTTCGCATAAGTTGCATTGTCTTCAATAAATTCACGTCGAGGGGCCACTTCCTCTCCCATCAGCATGGAGAAAATGTGGTCTGCTTCCGCAGCATTCTCGATTGTCACCTGGCGCAATGTGCGATGTTCTGGATTCATTGTCGTGCTCCACAGCTGCTCGGCATTCATTTCACCCAAACCTTTGTAACGTTGGGTATGCACGGCGTTTTCGTTCCCGTCGCCATATTTCAGGATAAACGCCTGGCGTTGCTGGTCGTTCCAACAATACTCCTCGGTTTTTCCTTTCTTGCACAAATACAAGGGAGGCGTGGCAATGTAAACGCAGCCTTTTTCGAGCAAAGGACGCATGTGACGGAAAAAGAAGGTAAGAATCAGCGTGGCAATGTGGCTTCCGTCCACATCGGCATCGGTCATAATCACCACCTTGTGGTAGCGAAGTTTAGCAAGGTTCAACTCCTTGGAATCCTCTTCTGTTCCGATAGAGACGCCCAAAGCGGTGTAAATATTCTTGATTTCTTCGCTGTCGAGCACCTTATGAGGCATGGCCTTTTCCACATTCAGGATCTTACCCCTCAGTGGAAGAATGGCCTGGAACATGCGGTCGCGGCCTTGCTTGGCCGTTCCACCTGCCGAGTCTCCTTCGACAAGGAATATTTCACATTGTTCAGCATCCTTGCTGGAGCAGTCGGCCAATTTACCGGGCAATCCGCCTCCCGTAAGAGGAGATTTGCGCTGCACCATCTCGCGGGCTTTACGGGCAGCCTGACGAGCCGTAGCCGCCAGAATCACCTTTTCCACAATGGTTTTGGCTTCTTTGGGATGTTCCTCCAAAAAATGGCCCAAAGCTTCGCCTACCGCCTGATCCACGGCGCCCATCACCTCGTTGTTGCCAAGCTTGGTTTTGGTTTGCCCTTCAAACTGGGGTTCGGCCACCTTGATGGAAACCACGGCGGTGAGTCCTTCTCGGAAGTCGTCGCCACTGATTTCTATCTTCAGTTTTTCGAGCATCTTCTGGTCTTCGGCATATTTTTTCAATGTGCGCGAAAGTCCCCTACGGAAACCCGTAAGGTGCGTTCCACCCTCAATGGTGTGGATATTGTTCACGTAAGAATATACATTCTCGTTATAGGACGTATTGTACGTAATGGCCACTTCCACGGGCGTCCCTTGTTTCTCGGTGATAATGTGAATCACGTCCGAGATCAAGGCTTCTTTGCCATGGTCGATGTAGCGGACAAATTCGGAAAGCCCTTTTTGGGAATAAAATACTTCCGTCCGGAAGCTCCCGTCCTCTTTTTTGACACGGTAGTCGGTCAGGGAAAGGCGCACACCGGCATTCAAGAACGCTAATTCACGCAAGCGGGAAGCCAAGGTGTCGTATTTGTATTCGGTTGTGGTGAAAATAGAACCGTCCGGCTTGAAATGGATCTTGGTGCCCGATTCGTTGGCATCGCCCACCACGATCACCTCCGAAGTTGGTTTTCCGATGGAATATTCCTGCATGTAGTGCTTTCCTCCGCGGAACACTTCCGCCTTGAAATAGATGGAAAGTGCATTCACACACGAAACACCCACACCGTGCAAACCTCCGGAAACTTTGTAAGTGCCTTTGTCGAACTTACCACCGGCATGAAGCACCGTCAATACCACTTCAAGAGCCGATTTATTCTCCTTGGGCATTATATCGACAGGAATCCCGCGACCGTTATCCTTGACATCGATAGAGCCATCCTCGTTGATCGCCACTTGTATGTCGTTCGCATATCCGGCCAAAGCCTCATCGATAGAATTATCAACCACCTCGTAAACCAGGTGATGCAATCCCTTTTCGCTTATGTCACCAATATACATCGCTGGTCTCTTACGCACAGCTTCAAGCCCCTCCAGCACCTGGATACTACTTGCAGAGTAGTCTCCGCTTGCCGCGTTCATCTCTTTTTCAGTCATTCTATTTATTTCTAATTTTTATAGGCTAAACTATCAAAATACCCGTTTTTGTCATTCGCAAAAACGAACAAATTTATAAATTTTAGAGCAAAAATCAAAGGGATAGTTGAATAATAATCCAATAATTTTACTTAAGAAGAATAAGGGCGATAAACAAAAAAATGCCGAATCAGAAGATTCGACATTTTTGTATTATATTATGGATTAAGATAGGTTTCCGAGAAACCTGAACCTTAAGCTAATTTAGCGATGTGAGCAGACAACTTCGACTTCAAGTTGCTGGCTTTGTTCTTGTGGATAACGTTTTTCTTCGCCAAGCGATCCAACATCGAACAAACAGAAGGATAAAGCTTTTTAGCTTCTTCTTTATTTGTGAGGGCACGCAAATCGCGAACCGAGTTACGAGTTGTTTTTGCTACGTATCTATTTTTCAAACGAGCTACGCTTGCTTGTCTAATTCTTTTTAATGCTGACTTATGATTTGCCATATCGACTAATCTAAATATTAAATTGTTTTTTTCGTTTTTTTGTAGCCCATAGGGGAGTCGAACCCCTCTTTCAAGAATGAAAATCTTGCGTCCTAACCGATAGACGAATGGGCCATTCTTTTAAAGATCGTTGCTTTCAGAAAACCTTTGTTCTCGTTTGCGGATGCAAAGATAGGTACTTTTTTATTTTCGCCAAAAGATTTCGAATATTTTTTTCAAATAAATTAAGAATAGACTGATAAACAAGGGGGTTGAGTGGTGAAAAAAATTGCATTTTCTGCAATTTCATTCCCGAATCTTCGAAAATGCCGCGCCGAGCGACTCTGCAATGTCGGATGCAAGGAGACTTTCCACCGAAAAAGCCCTTTCCAAGGCCAAATCTCCAGCCAAGCCATGCACAAAAACGCCAATCAAAGATGCCTCTTCGGGAGAATATCCTTGCGCCAAGAGTCCGGTGAGAATTCCGGTGAGGCAATCTCCGCTACCAGCTGTGGCCATGCCGGGATTTCCGGTCGAATTGAAATAAACCCTGCCATCGGGCAAAGCAATTGCAGTGTAAGCACCTTTCAGAACGACAATCACGGCCCATTGCGAGGCTATTTTTCGCGCAGATTGCAGGCGGTCGAAGCCCGAACCGAACGTTTCGCCAGCCAAGCGGTCAAATTCGGTGGGATGAGGAGTCAAGATGCTGTTTGGAGGTAAAAGCGAGATCAATTGGCGATGTTCCGAGAGCAAGTTCAACGCATCCGCATCCACCACTATCGGCTTGCTTACACCGTGAAGCAACTGCTCGAACATTTTCCGAACCTTCTCACTTTTACCAATGCCGGGGCCAATCCCAACCGTATGTTTGGGCGAAAGGTTAGCCAATTCCGAATTTTCATTTTCATCGGCATCTGCATCCACCATCGCCTCAGGGAGAGCTATTTGAAGTACATTCACACCTGATTTGGGACAATGCACCGTCAGCAGACCTACACCAGCCCTCAGGCAAGCCTTCGAGGCAATCACTGCGGCTCCCATCTTAGCATATTGCCCTGCCACAAGGTAGGCATGTCCGAAGGTGCCTTTGTGCGAAAATCGCGCCCGGGTGTGGAGCATTTTCCGAATATCCTCCTTTTGAAGGAAAAAAAAATCCGTTTGCGCCTCTTCCATCGCCTTTGGCCACAAGCCGATGTCCAACACTTCGAATTCCGGCACATAGTCGCCATTTTCCGGAAGCAGAAAGGCCAATTTCGGGAACTGGAAGCTGAATGTCTTCTTCGACCGAACCACTTCCCCGCCCTGCCGCTCGCGATTGTCATCGACGAACAATCCGGAAGGAATATCCACCGAATAGACAGGCAAATTCTGTTCATTTATCTTCTTCACAACCGCTTCATACAATCCCGACAAAGGGCGATTGAGACCCGATCCAAACAAACCGTCCACCACTACATCGCCAAAATCGACGGATGAAAGACCTGCCTCCGTTTTTATTTCCTGAAAATAGGCTTCGGGCAAATTGCGCCACCGCCACATGTTTTCGTTGCAGTCGGCGGAAAGTTTGGCTTCCGGATTTTTCACAAGAAAGACCTTCACCCGATAAGCCTTCTTGAACAAAAGCCTTGCGATGGCAAAGGCATCGCCGCCGTTGTTTCCAGTGCCGGCAAACACCGTGATACACTTGTCAGGCAAAACCGCATTGGCAAATGCAGCAACAAAAGCATCAGAGGCCCTTTCCATCAGATGGATAGAAGAAATGGGTTCGTGCTCGATGGTGCAGGCATCGATGGTACGAATTCGGGGGGCGGACAGGATTTTGATGGACATGAAAAAATCGTCTATTTATTGTCGTTAGCAGCAAAATGTGAACGAGTGATCCTGTAATTCGATCATTTATCACTCATCATTCATAAGTAGTGACCGAGTCATTCTCCACCTTCACCACCAATTTTTGCCGCAATAAATTTACGGATTTTGATGCTTCTCGCCATCAAATTTACCATTAAAAAAAGTTGAAATAAAAATAATCAGACAGAGTGATTCATAGCCGATTAAGTATAAGGTTGACGAATGCTGAAAACTCAGCGTAAAACAGGTTTCAATTTCACACACAAACACAAAAGGAAGAAGCGCAAAGTACCGCAGAGATTAAGTTAAATCTCTGCGAAACAACTACGCATATTTTGTCTAAAAAAAGAATTATCTGCAACTTACGCCGTCTGCAACGAAGGTATTCCTGTTTTCCTTACGCTCGCATCGGAGGAACATAGCCAGCCATAGAGTTCCATCAATTTCTGCCTCACCTCTTTTTTGTCGAATTGCAGGATAAGCTGCTCGGACGTCACAAGCCCGGCTTGATAATATTCCTTGTCGTTCATCAGGCGGCGCGTCATCTCCACAAACTCATCGGTGGTTGAGGCTTTCAGGTATGGATATTCATAGAGGGACTCGTATTCGGATATGTCACGGAATATGACGGGCATGCCACAAGCTGCTGCTTCGATGGGAGCCAATGGGCAATTCTCCTGATAAGAGGGGAAAAGCATGGCATCGGCCGCCGCATAGATGTATGGCATCGTGTCCAAGTCGAGCATTCCCGTGAATTGCAAATTGGAGCATCTGTTCTCGCTGATGCGGGCATCGATGCGCCCAATCCCTTCGGTCATCACCCCGAACGGACGACCGCCTGCCCAAGCAAATTTGGCCTCCGGAATCCGGGCCGCAATGTCCATAAAATCTTCAACACCTTTCCGTGCCTGGAGCTGCCCGACACCGATCACCAAAAAATCGTCGTCCTTCAACCCCAACATCTGCCGCCCCTTTGCGCGGTTCTCGTCCGTCCGTTTCCAACGTTCCACCGGAAGCGGATTGCAGATGCGGACAATCTGTGTGCGGGCGCCCAGCTCTTCGATGGCCGCCTCCACCCTCGGGGAGATGGCGATGCAAACATCGGCATAGGAATAGACTTGCCTCATGTACCATTTGACGAAGGGCATCCAAAATTTCCAAGCCGGAAGAGAGCCATGGATAGACTCGGGTATGACATGCACGGTGTGCACGCGGCGATGCTTGTAGCGCAAGCCTTTCAAGAAATAATAGGGGCCGTAAGTATGGCAATGAAACACATCCCCTTTGCCTTCGTTGTTCACGACTGTCTCGATGTCGTTTTCCGATTTGAGAAGCTCCACATGATCCACAAAGGCGGTATGTACGCCATTTCCTTTGATCACAAACGCTGTTTCGGAAGCTACAAGTATTCTCATAGTTTCAATTTATTAGATGTATTTG
>MKRS01000556.1 GCA_001897035.1 Bacteroidales bacterium 45-6 | reverse complement strand
TGACTTTCGACAGGTTTAACAAGATCATTCCTGCGGAGAATATTTTCATAGTGACGAAGGAGGCTTATTACGAGCTGGTCAAAGAACAACTCCCCGAGTGGGATTCTACCCAGATCCTGCTCGAGCCGATGAGGCGCAACACGGCTCCGTGCATTGCCTATGCCTCTTATCGGATCAATGAAATAGATCCCGAGGCAAACATTGTGGTGGCTCCCTCGGATCACTTGATCTTGAATGAAGATGCTTTCTTGAAGACCATCGAGGAAGCTTTTTCGTATGTGGAACGAAACGAGATCTTATTGACTCTCGGGATTAAGCCGAGCCGTCCTGAAACAGGCTATGGCTATATCCAGATGAGTGAGGAGAAGGTGGATGGAGTCAACAGGATCAAAGTGTTTACCGAGAAGCCGAATTTCGAATTGGCCAAGGTGTTTTATGAAAGCGGAGAGTTTGTATGGAATTCCGGCCTTTTCATCTGGAATGTGAAAACCATCCTGAAGAGCTTCCACGACCATCTTCCGGATGTTGCTTCGAAATTTGATGCTGGAGTAGGTGTCCTGAACACTCCCGGCGAGCAGGCGTTCATCAATGAGAACTATCCTTTTTGCCCGAACATTTCGATTGACTACGGAATTATGGAAAAAGCGCCTAACGGTTGTGTGCTGGCTGCTAATTTTGGATGGTCTGACTTGGGGACTTGGGGTTCCCTGCATGAAATATCTGAAAAAGACGAACACGCCAACGCTGCTTTGTCGGCAAAGGTACTGTTCTTCGATAGCACAGAAAACATCGTGGCCCTTCCCGAAGACAAGCTGGCGGTGCTGCAAGGCTTGAACGGGTACATCGTTGCGGAATCGCAAGGAGTGCTTCTGGTCTGCAAGAAATCGGAGGAGCAGCGCATCAAGCAATTCGTGGCCGATGTGAAATTCAAATACGGGGAAGATTACGTTTAGAAGATAGACGGAATTTGCCGCACAAAATAAAATTACCTTTTCAATCATTTTGCCCAGACAGGCCGGATCTTGAAAAGGTAATTTCGTTATATAAGGAGTCTGATGCTTTCCTATTGCATGATGGACAAGACGGCCTCCTTGTCCTTCCTGATTTGTTCCGTCAGTTCGGTGATGGAGGCAAAATGGTGGTCGCCCCGGACAAATGACACGAATTCGAGTGTTATTTTTTTTGAATACAGGTTGGCTTCCAGGTCAAAAATATTCACTTCTATTGTCCGTTGTCCGTCGCTGTAAAGCGTGGGTCGGT
>MKRS01000555.1 GCA_001897035.1 Bacteroidales bacterium 45-6 | reverse complement strand
AGGCCACATGCACATCGTGGTTTTGATCCACCAAACGTTGCAAAGTTCCTACCATGGAAATCACATCGTCGTCCGGATGAGGGCTGAACACCAACACCCGTTTAGGGAAAGGAAGCGCCCGTTCGGGGCGGTTGCTATCGTCGGCATTGGGTTTTCCTCCGGGCCAACCGGTTATGGTATGCTGCAAATCATTGAATATCCGAATATTGACATCATAGGCCGAACCGTAGAGCGACAAGAGTTCGTCGAGACCGTGCTGGTTGTAATCCTTGTTGGTCAGTTTCAGGATCGGTTTTCCAGTCACACTGCATAGCCACACGATAGCCCTGCGGATAAGCTGGTTGGTCCAGCCGCATGGGCCCACAAGCCATGGTTGGCTGATGCGTGTCAGATGCTCGGCAGCGGCAAGATCCACCACGGCGATAGCATTTTTATGCAGTTGAAGGTAAGAGGCCGGAATGCTGTCGTCCACCTTGCCTTGTATGGTTTCCTTGATGATCTGCGACTTGTTTTCCCCCCAGGCCAGCAAGATCACTTCCGCCGCCTTCTGGATAGTGGACAGCCCGATGGTGATTGCGCTGTCGGGCACTTCCGAGGGAGACGAGTAGAAGCGTTTGAGGTCGCGGCGGGACTCGTTGTCCAAGAGGATCAGGCGAGTCAGCGTGCTTACCTGCGAGCCAGGTTCGTTGTAGGCGATGTTGCCAACCAAGCCAACACTCAGCAGCACCAAGTCGAGGCCGCCATATTGGTCTATCAATTGCTCGTATTTCCGGCAGTATTCATAGACATCGGTGCGGTGGATGGACGAATCGGGTGTAAAGAAGTTTTCCGGCTTGATGTTGACCTTACTCACGATCCACTCGCGAAGCAATTTTCCGTTGGAATGCCGGTTGTCGTCAAAAATCGGGAAAAATTCCGAAACATTGAAAACCACCACATGCGAGAAGTCAAGTGCTTCGTCCCGGTGCATTTTCACCAATTCTTCGTACACGCCCAAGGCCGATGTCCCGCCTGACAAGCCGAGAACACAGGGTTGACCGGTTTTTCCTTTTTCGCGTATCAAGGCGGCTATCTTCGCCGCGGTGAAGGCTGAACCTTCCTTTTGGTCTTTGCAGATGTTTGTTTTCAATTTCTCGAATCTGGTTTGGCGAAGCCCTTCCAGCATGTCTGCCGAGCGATAATTACGTTCAGGAACCATTCCCAAGGAAATTTCCGAACTCAAATCATATTTCATAATCAAGATACTTTTAGAATGTTATAAGAGCGGACACGGCGTGCGTAATCTCTCAAATGTATATATATTTTTCTATCTCCTTGAAATAACGGTAAGTCCCCACTTTTAGTTCAACGGTGGAGGCTTCATCGCATACAATGATTCCCTTCGGATGGTTTTGTATCGCTGTGATGGTCCACAGATGGTTCACCGAACCCTCCACGGCCTGCTTCAAGGCCTGAGCTTTGGCGTGGCCGGTGGCAATAATCACCACTTCCCGTGAATCCATGATGGTGCCTACGCCCACCGTGAGAGCTTGCCGCGGCACCTGGTTGACGTCGTTGTCGAAAAAGCGGGAATTAGCGATCACCGTGTCATCGGTGAGGGTCTTGATGCGGGTTCTCGACTGCAAGGAAGAAGCGGGTTCGTTGAATGCGATGTGTCCATCCACGCCAACTCCTCCGAGAAACAAGTCGATGCCACCGCAAGCCTTCATCTTGGCTTCATACGACGCACACTCGGCGATCAGGTCGGGAGCATTGCCATCTAAGATGTGCACGTTCTCGGGCAGGATGTCTATGTGGGAGAAAAAGTTATCCTTCATAAAGGTGTGATAGCTTTGGGGATGATCCTCGGCGATCCCCACGTATTCGTCCATGTTGAAGGTAATTACATTTTGGAACGACAACTTGCCGTCGCTGCATAGCTGGATGAGTTTTTTATAAACCCCCAATGGCGTGGAGCCTGTGGGAAGCCCTAACACAAATGAACGGGTTTCGGAGTGCCTGTTGATTTTAGCGGCGATATAAGACGCCACCCACTCTGAAACATCTGCATAATGTTGTTTGATGATTAATTGCATTTGTATGAATATTATATATAAAAAAACTATTACTATCCCCGAGACCTATGGTGCTGCTCGTCGAAACAGGACAAAGGCTTGGGGCGGACGTTTCATCATGTATCATCCTGCCGCATTCGCCCGGCAGCTGTTACGATTTCCTTAGCTTGTATTTTGGGCAAGCGGAAGAATACGTATCCGGGTTAGAATCTATTGGCAACCTGAACCTTGAAGCCTCGTGTTTTTATTACTATAATATTATCAAATGCAAGCAGCACGGCACCCAATTTGAGAGAAAAGCCAGACAAAACAAGCTGCAAGCTCCTTTTTCGCATACAGCCTTCGGGGTGTATCCATGCTGTTTAGAACGAGAACAAATATAACGGATTGTACGCATATATGAAATCCCCTTCTGTTCTTTTAAGGATAAATTAACAGAGCGCAGGTCATTTTATTATTGTCGGTCGAGCGCCGATTCCATGATCTCAGTTTCAAGGTTGCACACTGCAGATACAACAACAAGCAGCCCGTAGCTACTTGTTATTTTGTCAATCCGAAAAACATCTCTTCAATCGATTCTATGGCAGCCGATGGCTCATCGGCCCGGATTTCCCCTTCGTGAATAATCAAGATGCGGGAGCAGACCTTTTTTGCCTCCGGCAAGGAATGGGTGGACAGGAGAATGTGTTTCCCGGGAGAGTACGACCGGATGGCCTCCAGGATCTCCGCCTGCTGATTGGGATCGAGACCTGCAGTAGGCTCGTCGAGTATCAGAAAGTCGGGCTTGTGGATAAGTGCTTGGGCCAATCCCACCCGCTGGCGGTTGCCCTTGGAGAGGTTGTCGATTTTCTTGTGGTATTCTTTTTGCAATCCGCAGGTTTCCACCATTTCGGCAACGGCTTCTTTCACCTGCATATTCGGAAGATAGATACCTCCTGCATATTCGAGGTATTCGCGGACGTACATGCTCCCGTAGAGCGGGTTGTCTTCCGGCAAATAACCGATCTTCCGTTTACATTCGATTGGAAATTGAAAAAAATCTTTGCCGAACATCCGCACCGAACCCGAATCTGGCGCCAATGCCCCGGCGAGTATTTTCATAGTAGTTGATTTTCCCGCACCGTTCGGCCCGAGAAAACCAACTATTTCTCCTTCCCCAATGTCAAAACCCACCCTGTGGACAGCCTTCTGCTGCCCGTAAGATTTGGATATGTTGTGGGCTTGGATCATTTTATTTTCAGATAGAATTTCTCACACAGAGGTGCAAAATTTACATAAGCAAATATAGGTACTCATCTCCGTGCTCACAAGTATTTTGGTGTTTTTCCTCCGAATTTTGGGGGTGTTTTGCCCAGCCCTCCCCTCGTACAAGCGAGAAAAAACGCCTACCGATCGTAGCGTTTATTAACATATCTGGTCTATATTTGCCCCTTTTCCTTTTCATGTTGAAAAAAATGTTGTATTTTTGTCAGATCACAAACTAATTAAAATTAATTTTTATGAAAAATTTTTTACTTTCAACGAACAAGCCTCTTAGTTCTATCGGTTCTCGTTTAGTTCGGGCAATTCTAACATCCGAGTTTTATATTATTTCAACATTATTCTTCTGTTTAATTTTTCATTCGTGTTCTGAAGATGAAAGCATAACAACCAAGTTTCCGTCTAAAACAAACACGGAAAACATTCAAGTTGTCAAACCCCAGTCATTGAAAGGCTCAGCAGTAGATGGCCAGGAATATGGTAACGCAACAGCATTGAGATTTAGGAACAATGTGGTTTTTCAAGAAACGTTATCTCTTTTAGAATCTATGACAAGGGAGGAAAGAGAAATATGGAATAAACAGTTTGCAAACTTCAAGTCAATGGATCAAATATATATTCAAGCAATGGAAGAAGCAGAAAACCTAACCTTCACAGAGCAGGAATACAATAACTACAAGAAGAAGTATTCGCAAATCTTGTATTTTCCCCAATACAAAGATGATTTCGGGGCATATGTTTCTGTCAGGCAAAGAAATCTTGCTTATATCTCAAACGCAAATGGGTGTTATATGATCGGAGATGAAGTGATTAATGCACCAAGAATAGAAAATTACACTCAACTTCAAGAATCAGGACAAGGGCTATACGAGAATACAAATCTGCCAACACATTCGGTTTCTGCTTCAGCACTAAGATATAGCTGGATGGAAGAATTTGGGATCAACGACATATATGCCGGTTCTATGGAGAGCATTTGGTATGTAGGGGGTAGGGACAATGGCAAGCGAATTAAATTTAGGGTATCAAGGCTGATTGTGCCACAACCCACCAACCTTGTTGGAAGACCTTATTTAACAGGAGCTGAAACTAAACTGGAAGTTCAAATAGCTTTCAGGAAGAAGGGATTTTTAGGTGCATGGTATAATTATTCATCAAAGACATCGACTACGATAAAATTTTCCATTAACAATGTTGAAAGTTTTGAAAAAGAAGGTTATTCCTATCACAATTGGACTAGCCCCAAATATTTGGAAACAGACTCAAAGGACCCCATTGCTAAAAAAGTATATTACGGATGTCTGCTGGTTGATCTGACAACAGATTACAGAGGCATTGGAGTAATTAAATGGTTCACAAGTTTACCCCCAGTGGCAGTTAGGTACACTGGATATTAATCCATAATCGCCATCAAAAAAACAGACCAATATGAGACTACTTTTTTCAACAGTATTCATTTTACTTGCAACATTTTATTCGTTTTCTCAAATTAAGTATGGAATTTCGTCTGGGGCCAATATCCATAATAGGGAACGAACATTCGATAACAAAAAGATAGGCTTTCAAATAGGAGTTGATGGTTTTGCGAGTTTAAGCAAAAAAGCATATTTACACGCTGGACTAAATTTGATAGCCCTGAGATCAAAATATGAAAACTACAAAGTTGAGTTTTATGGGGTTAATGACCCCTCCTATACGATCAATTCTTCTACTAGTTACTTATATACCGATGTTCCAATTACTTTTGGTTACAAAGTAATTGCCAATGCAAAGTTCGGAATAAGCGCAGAAGGCGGATGGTTCTTTTCCTATGGAGTAGGCGGTAGAAGCAAAGGATCCTTTACTTATGATGACCGCATTGTTGCTTTTAATGAGAGAACATTCAAATATGACCATACGATTAACACAGGGCCTTCAGCAGCCATCTCATCCATCATCTTTGAACATTATTTGATACGGATGTTTGGAGAATGGGATATAACAAATCCAAAGGACGGACACCTAAAGCATCAAATATACGGCCTTAGCATGGGATACGTTTTTTAACTGCCTATTCGGTTTATATCCAAACCTTGGATTGCCCAAAACTCACTTTCCCCTCGCATAGTAAAAACGGGGGGAAAGTTTTTTTTACACATAAGCAGTATCAAAATGCTATGAGTTCTTCTCTGATTTTATCTTTGCGTCCATTGCCGCCGCCGCTTTCCGCCCGTCGCCCATGGCAAGGATCACGGTAGCTCCGCCACGCACGATGTCGCCGCCAGCATACACGTCAGGCAAAGACGATTGCATGGTGTCCTGATCGACCACGATGGTTCCTCTGCGAGCCACATCCAAACCACTGAATGTGGAAGGGATCAACGGGTTAGGTGAAACGCCGACACTTACGATCACTTCGTCCACTTCCACCCATTCGGTAGCCCCTTTGATGGCCACAGGGCTTCTACGCCCGGAAGCATCGGGTTCGCCGAGTTCCATTTTCTGAAGCAACATGCGTTGAACGTGTCCTTTGTCGTCGCCTTCGTATTCAAGCGGATTGTGAAGAGTCAGAAATTCCACCCCTTCCTCTTTGGCGTGCTTGATCTCTTCGAGGCGGGCTGGCATCTCTTCTTCCGAACGGCGGTAAACGATCATCGCCCGCTCCGCCCCCAGGCGTTTGGCTGTGCGCACGGCATCCATGGCCGTGTTTCCACCGCCGATAATCGCCACCCGTTTGCCTTGTTGCACGGGCGTGTCGCTGTCGGGGTTGGAGGCGTCCATCAGGTTGACACGGGTCAGGTATTCGTTGGCCGACATCACGCCGATAAGGTTTTCTCCGGGAATATTCATGAAGTTGGGAAGCCCGGCGCCGCTGGCGGCGAAAAGGCCTTTGAATCCCATCTGGTGCAAGTCGTCGTAAGTGATGGTTTTACCGATGATACAGTTCTTTTCGAACTTCACGCCCATCTTGCGCATGTTGTCGATTTCGGCCTCCACAATCTCGTTGGGAAGACGGAATTCGGGGATGCCGTACTTGAGCACACCTCCTATTTCGTGCAACGCCTCGAACACCGTGACGTCGTAGCCCAATTTAGCCATTTCTCCTGCAAAAGCCAGTCCGGCCGGCCCCGATCCGATGGCTGCCACCTTGATGCCATTGGGAGCTTCCATCTCTGGGATCGACATTTGACCGCTTTCCCGCTCGTAGTCGGCAGCAAAACGTTCCAAATATCCGATAGCAACAGCCTCCTTGTTCATTTTCAAGGTATAAACACATTGGCTTTCGCATTGCTTTTCCTGTGGGCATACCCGCCCACAAACGGCAGGCAGCGCGCTCGTCTCTTTCAGCACCTTGGCTGCTTCGACAAATTCGCCCCGTTCTATGTTTTTAATAAAGGTAGGAATATTGATTTGCACCGGGCATCCGCTCATGCAGGTGGGCGTCGGGCAATCGAGACACCGCTG
>MKRS01000554.1 GCA_001897035.1 Bacteroidales bacterium 45-6 | reverse complement strand
TATCTGACTCAATACTACTTATCGCTTTATCCAACTCTTTTATTAGTAAAGTTAATCTTTTCGATTTCAGTTTATAAACATTATCAGGCATATATTCTTTTTGGTCTGATAACTGCCCTTTGTATTTAGCCTTGTCAATACATAGCATATTCAACTCAGAAGCGAGTAATTTAAGTGATTCCATACTCGATGATGGACAACAATATAATCTCATCCTATCAATATAGCGAGAAGCATATAAGGCTATTCGTTTAGCATCAACAGCATCATTCTTTCCCCTTTGTAGTCCAGAGCTATACTTTATTTGTATCGGATCTTCCATCCAAAGCTTATATTTTGTGGTTTGGCAGGCTAATACCAGTGGATAAATGTAAAGACCTGTATATTCTGCACAAATGATTAATTGTTCTGATTCTACACTTTGTTCTATACAAATTGTAGATAAATAATTTTCAATACTTTTTTGATGATTAGTTATAACATCATGTTTAATAATTGTCCCATTATAAAGAGAACAACAATCCAGATTCTTTTTACTTACATCAATTCCAATAAAATAATAATCTTTCATAATTAATTTGATTAGAGGTTTAGTATAGGAATAAAAGGGCTTGAATATATCCTAAAAACCTTAAAAACTAAGTGGCTAAATTCTTATATAGGTCTAATTCAAGAATGATAATAAGTCCTAAATAGAAACACAGTCATTGTTATATACTATTTTTCAGTATGGTTCACTTATTATCTTCCTTTTATCTTGGATAAAGATAAATCAATAAAAGACGTTTATTTATAAATGAGTCCTAAATAGAAGCATAGATTTAATCTATCTCTTTTTCCATATGGTTCACTCATTATAGATTATAAAATAATTATAATACAAACCTAAGGTTTTTCAGTGCGGTGGTTCAGGCGTTGACTTATTTCGTTTGAGTTCCAGTTTTTATTTCGGTCTTCCATATACATCATGGCTACTTCCTGAAACTGTGCGAGGTTGATACCGAAATTGTCTAAAATCCACTGTGCACCGTCCATTCCGTAGTTGTAAGCTGCTTGACGGGCTCCTTCTAATTCTTCGTAGAAATATGGATCGGTTTTCATTTTTTGCAGATATTCTTTGGCACTATCACTCATTTCCGGTTCTATGTTGGCGAGTTGAGTAATGTCGTCTAAACTTTCACCATAATATTGACCAAATAGAGTGGTTACTGTAAATGAAGTGTCTTCTGCCATTCGCTGTGGCCAAACTGTGTTGAGTTCTTCCCATATTGCAGGCTCTAAATTCATGGCTTTGCAAACCAATGTATAATCTACACCGGAACCAATTTTCTTTGCCATGGCGGTATAAGTTCTGAGGTCTATACCATGAACTGGTTGCAAGAATGGATTACTGCTGTCTTCTTTCACAAAGCCAGAGGTTGCAATTCCCATGTGTGTCATAGAATTTGCCATTTCCCAGCGAAGCATCTGGTCTTGACTACAGTTGTTCCAGGCGGTGTACACTTCTCTTCTGTAATTAAAATAAATATTGTCAATATCTTTTTGTTCCAGTTTTACACCATCTCTTTCTTCTCTGGCAATCCATGCTTTTGCACGGCTTTCAACTTCGGCATTAAACTGATCTATAGTGTAGTGTTTGCCGTGAAGTGTTTCAGGGTCATAAGCATCGCCATCATCTTCGTTTTCATAATTTTCATCGTCATCATATTCATCATCATAGTTGTCCTCATGGTGCTGAGATGCATGTTGGTTTTGAGGTTGTTGTTGCTTGTTTTCCTCCTCGTTGTTTCCTAAAATGGAACCGAATAATTTTTTGAACATAATTTCTAAATTTAAAAGTGAGTAATTGATTTTATTTGAATGTTGTAATGAAGCCGCCTGTTTTGCCGGAAAAAATGGTATTTACTTCTTCTGATTTTTCTTTTTGGAATCTGTGTTCGTTTACCATCTTGGGCTGACTGCACCCAAATCATTTTCCATGCGGGTTAATAAATGCTCTTTGAAATCGGGAACAATTTTTATCCATTCTGCATATTTTGCTCTTGTGTATTGTTCGCTCAAAACCGGCAATGAATCAATGGCTTCTTGTCGCTCTTTTTCAAAAGCATCTCTTTGTTGCTGATATTGTGCAGCCAGTTTCTTATCTTTTTCAAAAGTGATTTTTAATTTCAGTTCGTGCATTTTTTGGTACAAATCCCTTTCTTTTTGTTCGGCATTTCTAATTGCCTGATATAAAGAAGCTGTACGTTGCCTTGCCAAATCTTGTGCAAAGTGTTGCAGCATCTGTGCCTGCGTACTTGGCGAAAAAGTATTTTGAGTGTTGCAGGACGGACAATTAACAAAGGTTTCTATCAAAAATATTTTCTCAATGGTTATGGGCGAACCACATTGTTTGCAGGTGAACTTATCTTTGATAGCATCGTATTCTTTGAGTACATTTTGGTACTTAATTTCTAAATCTTCTGCCGAAGTTTCATTTATTTTGTCTGTCCACTCTTCTAATTTTACCTCAAATTGTTGGCGGTATCTGTCGCCACATTGGTTTCTAAAATCATTCAGCAGACCGTAATGTGGATGTGTGGCTCTGACTCCGGAATGATTAATTTCACTATAGAGGTCTAAAATTTTTTCTTCGTGTACATCATCTACTTTTTCCCTGATTTGTTCCAGTTGCCCCAATACACCAGCTTTTAGTCGGCCATATTCTCTATGAAAAATATCGGGATCGTTCTTGTAGAGCTCTGTTAATTCAGGAATTGAAGCTTCGCAGAGTTCCATCATTTTGTTTTCCATTTTATCCAGAAAAACAAAAAACCTTTCCTGGTTTTCTTTTACCTGTGCATACCATTCCGGTAGCTTATCTTCTTTTTTACTGCTAAAAAATCCCATACTATTTAATTTTTTTTGTGTGTTGAAGAATCATTTTTATTTCTTTTCCTTTGTGATGATAACCGGAACGGGCATACTCCATTTTTTCCCATTTTCACAAAACGATTTATCACAAATCACTTCTACAAACAATCTCTTCCCTCTTTTACTATTATTCATCCAAGCAGTTTTTAAAGGAACCTCGCAGCGACACACCAAAGATTTTAAGTTGGGCTCTCCTGCCATATAGTTTGTTTGGTGAGATTGGTTCCACCGGGTAATGAACTTTATTGCTGCTTGTTGTATTTCATACAAGCCTTGTATATTACCTCTTGTTGTATCCTGTTTCATACTGTATTGTGCATTACAGAAAAAGGAAAACAGCAGCAATAGCGGAGTGAGTGTTGCAGTTTTCATTATTCATTAAATGTTTTAAAAATTCTTAGTTTCAATTCTCTGTTATTTCTTTTTTTTCATTCTCATCAAATATTTCTTTCAGTTTCATCCATATTTTAAAATAATCCTCACTCTCAATTTCTTCTTTCGCCTGTTCCATTGTGTAAGATTCGGGTTCGTGAATTTTACCACAATTACTGCAAACGCAGCCTTTATAGTTTAATAAATGCTCCATCCTTTCTTCATACTCAAAATCTAGCGCAATGCAATCGAGGAAACATTTCTGTTGAGTTGGCGTGAGCATTGCAAGCATTTTATCATATTTGCTATAATCTATCTTACAATTGTTTTCAATTAAATAGTTAAACCAATATTCTACAATCTCATCAACATATCCCAACGTAAGCATTGCCGGCAAAAAGAAATACAAACCCTTTGCGTCCATAAAACAGTTAATGGATTTATTATACTTGCCGTTCCACGCTTTTAACATTGTTGCTACTTTACGCCAGTCTTTTCGCTCATCTTCAGCTTTCTTTATTTGATAAAAAGGGTCATCTGGTTTAAGATAATCGTCAATGCAATCTGCCTCGAAATAGCCAATACCATCGCCCAATTCCACATCTTTGAAGGCTTCGTAAATACTTGCTTCCATTATGTTGGTAATAGTGTCAGTTACTTCGTTATAGATTAAAAGACCCACGATTTTGTATTGCAGTTTTTTTTGAAAAATTATTTTTATGCAGAAATAATTATTGAGAGTTATCTTCCTTTTTTACATAAATGCCATCGGTAAGTTTTACGCTTAAAAACTCAAAACCGCAATAAGCACAATGTGTGAGGCCATCTTGCTGGGCACGACCTGCACCGCAGTTTGGACAATCTCTTACATCCATTTTGGCTTCTACAATTTTTGTTTCGCCACCATATTGTTTTTGTTCTTTGGCTTTCTTTTTTAAATTTTCAAGAAAGCTGTTCACTTTTTTTTCTTCCGACATATTTTATCTTTTAGAGTTTCTGCCTTACATTTTTTCCAACAGTTCGGCTTTCTTTTTCTTAAATTCTCCTTCCTCAATCAAACCAGCATCAAACAAGCCTTTCAGTTTTTTCAGTTTTTCCGCAATATCATCATGAGGCGGTGTTACCGGGTTTTGCTGTTGCTGATTTTGATTGTTCATTTGCTGCATTTGGTTCATCATCATTGCCATCATAGCAGCATCCTGCACACCTTGATTTATACCTGTTCCCTGTTGGCCAATTGCTTCTGCGGTTTGGAATTTGGTAAACTTATCCATATCGTTCACCATATTCATATTGGTCATTTTATCGTAATGTTTGGTAACTTCTTCAGGAAGAGTAATGCTGGTAATAATGAAACGGGTGAGTTCGATACCCAATTGTTCAAAATAAGGAACTAAAAGCGGTTCGATTTTTTTACTCAGATCGCTGATGCTTCCTGCAACTTCAACAACAGGAATATTGTGTTGGGCTAAAATTTCACCAAAATTGGGGGCAATAAAATCCCGCAACTGGCCTTGTAATTCAAAAATGGTAAGCTGCGGATAAGTGCCTGCATACTGACGAAAGAAGGTGGCAACATCTTTTATTCGCAAATCAAAACTGCCAAATGCACGAATACGAATATTTCCAAATTCCGGGTCTTTCATCAAAATGGGGGCAGGGGTTCCCCATTTATTATTGATAAACTGGTGCGTATTAAAAAAATATACATCGGCTTTGTATGGACTTTCAAATCCATATTTCCAACCTTTGAGTCTTGATAAAATAGGAATGTTTTCGGTAGAAAGCGAATACATTCCCGGCCCAAAAACATCAGCCAATTGCCCTTTGTTGAGCAGCATTACGTGTTGACTTTCCCTTACAATAAGTTTGGCTCCGTTTTTTATTTCTTTGTCTTCATCAGCGTATTTCCACATCAAAAAATTGGGATCAGGTGTGGCGGCTTCGATGATTTCTATAAATGGTAATGACATATTTTTTTATGATTTTAAGGGAATAAATTTTTTGAGGTGTAAATAAGTGGGTTGTGCTAAACTTATTAGATAAAGCACAACCCAACGAATTACTGATTTTGTTTTTTCCCGATAAACCAAAGAATGGCACCGAGAACCACAACTCCAATTTTGATAGCCCAGGCGGTAGTTTCGCCCCAGTTGTAAATCCACATCAAAATGCGTGGAACCATATTTGCGAAGTTGAGAACAATGGCAAGTGCGCCAAGAATCATTAAAGTAGAACCAATTTTTTGCATTATCGTAAGACTTTTAAATTTAATGCAAAAGTATTTTGGCAGGCTACCTGTAACCAAAATTTAGAAGTCTATAAAACGTCTATCAGAAAAAAAACAATGACTACAAAGCGACTACAAGAAAAGGTAAATATCTAAATATCTTGCGTTTATGTTTTTGATAAGCTTTCAATGTATGTATCCAAATCCTCCTCTTTGTTGAGGTTTAATTTTTGTTTTATTCTGTAGCGGGCCATCCGGATGCTCTTGGGTTCTACGTTCATTTGCGAAGCAATTTCTTTATTGCTCAATTTCATAAGAATGAAGGCACAGTATTTAAGATCGAGTTGGGTGAGGTGATGGTTGGCTTTTTCTTGTAATTGATTAAAGAAATTCGGATAAATGGGATTGAAATTATCTTTAAATCGGTTGAAATCATCGTCAATTAAAATGCCTTCGTCAATAGACTGGAACACAGAGGCGTTGATCGTGGCGTTCCTTTCCTTGTTTTGTTGCAATAGCTGGTTCTTCAACGAATAGAGGATTTCATTCTTTTTCTCCAGATGAAGGACACTGCTAACCAGCTCCTTCTGCACTTGTTCCTTCTCTTTTATGATTTCACGGTTATGGCTTTCCAACAACTTTCGCCCGGTCTTATGACTTCTAATATTCTGCAAAAAAACGACTGCCAGCAGAACCACAATCAGGATGCTTGCCAACAAAAGGATGGTTTTCAGTTCGTTCTTTTGGGAAAGCACGCCGATGGCTTCGTCTTTGTTCTGAAGCTCATACTTGGCAATTGCCTTGTTCATGAATTGCCTCTCGTTGTCAATATCCTGATTTTTTTTAATCTCCTGATATTCCTTATCGTAACGGTAATATTTTTCATAGTCCTTCTCCTTGGCAGAAACATCCTTAAGGAATTCGTAGAATTGGATTTGTGAATTTATGTCAGTATATGGAATGGTTTTCATATAGTTGAGTCCTTCCAGTAAAGACTTCTCAGCCTCTGCATATTTGTTTTGCTGAGCCAGCACCATGGCAATTAGCCCATACGTATTCCTATAAATGTTAAGGATGTTGTATTTTTTTGAAATTTCAATCGCTTTCTTTGCCAAAGGAAAAATGCGGTTGGCAGGATATTGCCAGAGAGCCAAGAAGTTGGCATAATTAAGGTATATTTTGGCCTGATTCCCTTTTTGTAGCAAAGTGTACGATGAGTCGATCTCAATACATTGCTGAAAGGAGT
>MKRS01000553.1 GCA_001897035.1 Bacteroidales bacterium 45-6 | reverse complement strand
AATATTTTGCGGGCACACACATGAACCCCAATGTTACCTGGTGGAAACAGGCGGGGAATTTTATCAGTTACCTCAACCGTTGTTCCTGGATGTTGTCAAAAGGTGTATTCGCTGGAGATGTGTTGTATTACTACGGGGATGATGTTCCTGATTTTGTTTTCCTGAAAGAAGATATCAAAGACCTGGCTCCCGGGTATGACTGGGATAAATGTTCAAAAGAAACGTTGCTTAAAAATGCATCGGTAAAAAACAACCGGTTGGTCTTCCCGGACGGAACTACCTACAGGCTGTTGGTTTTGCCCAATGAAAGTGCTATTGATGTAACACTGCTGCGCAAACTTGAAACGATGGTACAGCAGGGGCTCACCCTTGTTGGCCCCAAGCCTGCTAAGGATGGCAGCCTGAGCAATTATCCGCAAAATGACCGGGAACTTACTGAGATAGCAGACCGGATGTGGGGGACAACAGATGGCATAACCCATACTGAAAATAAATATGGGAAAGGAAGGGTAGTATGGGGAAAGGATGTCAATACCGTATTGCATGACATGAAAGTAGCTCCTGATTTCAGCTTTACAAGCTCAGACAACGCTACAGCGCTTGATTATATACACCGGACAGGCAAGGGAGCGGAAATTTATTTCGTCGCTAACCGTTTTGGCAGGAAGGGCATCAGTGATTTTGAATACCGCTATATCACTGCTTTGCCTGACAGGTACGAAAACGCGGAATGCTCTTTTCGTGTAAGCGGTATGGTGCCGGAACTATGGGACCCCGTAACCGGAGAAACCAGTGAAATAGTAGTATACCGTGAAGAAAATGGTCAAACCATTATTCCTTTACACTTTAACCCGGATGGTTCGCAGTTTATTATTTTCAGAAAAGAGCCGGTTCTTGCACATATTGTCAAAATAGAGAAGGACGGTGGCTTGCTTTTCCCCGGAGTGCAGTTAAATAAAACGGGTAAGCCATTTATTGAAGTGCTGAGAAAATCGGGAAAGACCACCACCTCTTTACTGGAGCCCGGTAATTACAAGCTGTACTGGTCTGACGGAAAGACAACGAGCCATAGCCTTTCAAAGCCCAATGCAGTTGTTGCGTTGACCGGAGCCTGGGATCTCAGCTTTGATACTGCGTGGGGAGGCCCTGCGCATATTACAACAGATGCATTGAAATCGTGGACAGATTTTGAAGACAGCGGGATAAAATATTATTCCGGTACTGCTGTATACAGGAAAAGCTTTGCTGTGAACCCTGTTCAA
>MKRS01000552.1 GCA_001897035.1 Bacteroidales bacterium 45-6 | reverse complement strand
GGAGAAGAAAATCGTCTTATTGTACATGGGAAAGACGCATTTCAAGTAATTGGCGAACTGTGCCTAAAGTTAGGTTTTTGTAGAGGAAGTGTTGACGGCATTTTCTGGATGTGTTTCGACGCAAAAAGCCTCTCAAATTTTCCAAACCTACAGACAGCGGTTGACTACATAAAAAACTAGCGCTAATACATAGATCTTCATGGGGTTGTCCCCCCTTCGTCGGCTGTGATTTAGCTCTGCTGATTTTCAATTACAATCACACCCCATTCACTATTAAGATTTTTATCCGCTAATAGACTTTATCTTTGAGGCAAAACATGAATTATGCAGGGAAAAAAGTAACCATATTTCAATAATATAACAGATATGAAAATAAACAGAATTGCATTGCTTGTCCTATTAATATTTCTCCTTGCAGGAATGCGCTAGTAACACAATGATACTTGACAATCAAGTAACAGAAAGCATTTCACCCATTGGAATTTTCGTATGCTCTTCTACTCAGATTGTGGATGACAAGGATATTGCGCATCGGGATTTTGTGATTCAAAACTCTTTCGATACTTTCGAAAAGTTGTTAGGAGAAAAACACAAAATAGTAAACTTGAACAATGTAATTCCATACCAAAAGGCTTTTAAGAAGCCATTTGCCAGTTTTTATATAAATGACAAGATGATCGGCGAATATGCCAAGGCAAACGATTGCAAAACATATTTGATTGTATATTATGCTGAAACAGAAACAAATTTCAGTTTCGTATTCCCGGCTCCAGGTCTAAACAGATCATTCTTAATCACCGCTATTGGAAGTCCCAAAAAGAACGACAAGGGCTTTGTAATGCATTCGAGCTGTAGCTTGTACGGTTGGCTTTTTAATACTGAAAAAAGAATTCGAGTGAGTCCAATGTTTCAAATTATGCTTCATTCTTATCTCAAATAACATATAAGATGTTCAACGGGCTTAAATAATTTTATCCCGCGACAATATTTGATTTGATGGATAAGGAGCTTATTTAAAAAAAAATTAAGTACTTTCACAAAAGTAATAAAGAAAATAAACGCATATTCTTATTAAAAAATCTAATGTATGTCTTATAAGTACTCCATCTGCCATCCCGACAAAGAAGAAATTGAATACCGGGACAACCCAATATCAGCAACTGAGATTCTGAATATTGCCAAAAACTATCCTTGGATTGAGAAATTAGAATTTAGCAATTCATTGGATCAAAATAAAGTATATTATAGCCCTTCCTTGGAATTCAATTGCATTGATGATGGAAAAAGCTTTACTTTAACTGCTGGTTATGGCGATAAAGGAGAACTCGAATTTTCTTTGTGGTACAATCGTCCTAAAAAAGTAAAGATCTTGTTTGGTGTATTTGGAGAAAGAGAAAAAATGGTGGTTGATGAAGCTTGGTCGTTTGATTTTGATAAGGCTATCAGATATTTAGAATATTTTGTAAACAAGAATTATCAAGAGGTTGAGAAAATATATAACTCCTGAATTGACGGGGATGAAAATGTTGTAAAGTGATATAAGCGCTTAGCTTAGATGGCGAAACTGGAAATTAGTAATGAAAAGATATGCAGAAGCCTGAAGGCTAATTTTAAGAAAAATACTTCTTACTGATATAAACGGTAGAGCCAGGAGAGAATTGAACACTAAAATTTTAAGATTATGCTTACGAACATCAACCCGAAATTGCCAATGCGTGAAAAAAAGCTCACGAAAGATTTTTACATCAACCATTTGCATTTTGAATTGCTCGGAGAATATGACAAATATCTAATCGTTGGAAAAGACAAAATAGAGATTCACTTTTTTGAGTTTAAAGGACTTGACCCACAAGAAAATTATGGGCAAGTTTATATCAGAACTGACAAGATTGAGAATCTTTATCAATCATTGCTTGACAATAACACAAACATTCACCCTAATGGTAGTTTGGAGGTGAAACCTTGGGGGCAAAAAGAATTTTCGCTACTTGACCCTGATAATAATTTGCTAACTTTTGGCGAAAGTATGAAGTAAATAAGTTATTGAAAATTAAGACAATCAAGAATCGGTTCTGTTCCGAGCTGAAAAATCAAATGGGCGAATTGCTGTTGAAAATCAGCGGAGCTAAATCACGACCGACGAGAGGCAACTGCTAAATGAAGGAAAATCGAATGGTTGGCAATAAGTTGCCAAAAGAGTGAATAACGACCAGATCATCAAGTATAAACATAATAATTTTTTATTTTTCAGGATATGAAATACGTAGCATCACTGTTTCTCATGATTATTTTATTCGGTTGTGGCTCATCGCAGGTTGAGCAATCGATACATGTTCGGTATATTCGTGTTTCACCAAGTGCAACAGAAGATAAACCGCTGCATGTTGAAATATCGTACGGAGCTATCAATGAAGGAATGTTAGAGTTTACTTATTCAATAAAGAACAATTCGGATACCATTGTGCCGATCCCTATCCTATCGTTTCACTACATTCCAATGATAGGCGCAACGGATTCCTTGGCTCGCAAAGAATCGCCTGTCATCCAGAGCATCGATCCTCAAAAGAAAATTGCTCTGCTCAATGCAGCAAAGGACACGTTGTTGAAAGAAAAAAATCCTTATTCGTTAAATGGCAAGTCGGCGGGGACGATAGCCAAGGAAGGAATTATTTCTGGCATAGTCGCAAGCGTATTAGGACAAAAACCAGAAGATGCGGAAAAGATCAGGCTAAAAAATGAGGAGGAATGGGACAACCAACATAAAAACCAATTGTTTGCAATCGAGAAGTTGATCGTGTTTTGGAAAAAGTACGAACAAAAAGGCGAAAGGAAGCTCACTCCAAACAATAGGGTTATGGGCGCTGTGTATTTTCAACAAATACCAACAGCGAAGGAGATTGAATTGGGAGTGTCCATCGGAGACAGGGTCTATTCACATAGGTATAAGCAAGTTAATTGAAAAAGTAAGCCCGGCAGGAATTCCACTATATGAACCCTGCCAAAAGCCCTTTCTCCCTCACTTTCTCTCCGGGCGTTTATACAGGAAATGTTTCCATTTTTCCTCTTCAGTTCCTTCCCTGTACATTTCGTAACGAGCCATTGTGAACAGTAAATCGGACAAACGGTTCATAAACAAGAGGATCAATTCCGGCACTTCATCCTGCTTGTGGAGCGTCCACAGACGGCGTTCTGCCCGACGGGCAAAAGTCCGTGCCAATTGCAGATGGGCCGACACAAGGTTTCCACCAGGAAGCACAAAATGGGTGCTGGGAGTCATCCGCGAGGTGATGGCATCGATCTGCTCCTCGCAAAGCGGCACCAGGTCATCTGCCAACTTATTCGGGTTATTTACCCTTTTGGCAGAAGGAGTGGCCACTTGCGACATCATCACCATCATTTCCGTCTGTATGCGGAACAAAAGTGGTTGGAATTCATGCTCCTCCCCCATAAATGCCCTGACAACCCCCAGCACGGAGTTGAGTTCATCCAAACAGCCATTTGCTTCGATTCGGATATCGTCCTTATCCACTCGTTGACCGCCGTGAATGCCGGTTTGTCCTTTGTCTCCTCCTTTGGTGTATATTTTCATTTTTAGCGGTTTTTATAAGTAAAAAATAGCGGGTCTAAAGATCCACACCAACCCTCGCAACAATGTTCCTTTAACACCCAAACAAGCATTTCCGTTCAAGTATCACACTACAAATATATTTAACTAACCGATTTTTAGTTCTTTCAAAGCCCGATTAAACAGGTATTTTTCATCCGCTACAGGATAAACCACAAACTTTCAAATGCAATCTTATTTTCAAATATACGCCCGTCAAATTCACTCGTTTCTGATAAATTTTGTAATTTTGGCGTGCTTTTCGGTAAACCCGTCGTTCTGACTGGAGTTAGCGAAACGAACTTAGTTGAAATTGCAAAAAAGTAAATATGAATATTTCGTACAATTGGCTGAAAGATTACCTCGATTTTGATTTAACGCCCGAAGAGTTGTCGGCAGCACTCACCTCTATCGGCCTGGAAACAGGCAGCATTGAAGAAGTGCAAACCATCAAAGGCGGACTGCAAGGCTTGGTCGTTGGTGAAGTGCTTACCTGCGTGGAGCACCCGAATTCCGACCACCTGCATGTCACTACTGTGAACCTGGGGCAAGCCGAACCTTTGCAAATTGTTTGTGGAGCAGCCAATGTGGCTGCCGGACAGAAAGTGATTGTGGCCACCGTGGGAACCGTGCTGTATTCGGGAGACGAATCCTTCACTATCAAGAAATCAAAAATTCGCGGTGAAGAATCTTTCGGAATGATTTGTGCGGAAGACGAAATTGGCATCGGCACGAGCCATGAAGGCATCATTGTGCTGCCTGCGGATGCTGTACCGGGTACTTTAGCCAAAGATTACTACAACATCCAGAGCGAATATATCCTGGAGGTGGACATCACGCCCAACCGGGTGGATGCAACTTCCCATTTTGGGGTTGCACGCGATTTGGCAGCTTACTTGAAACAAAATGTAGGCAAAGCGGAATTGAAGAAACCTGCTGTGGCTGATTTCCCGGAAAACCAAGTGGACGGGGCTTTTTCAGTCCGTATCGAGGACGAAACGGCTTGCCCCCGCTATTCGGGCGTAACGATCCGTGGCGTGAAGATCCAAGAAAGTCCCGACTGGTTGAAAAACCGGTTGTCGCTGATTGGACTTCACCCGATCAACAACGTGGTGGACATCACCAACTATGTGTTACATGAGCTGGGACATCCGCTCCATGCCTTCGATCTCAACAAGCTTTCGGGCAACGAGATCATCGCAAAAACACTTCCTTCGGGAACAAAATTCACCACCCTGGACGGTGTGGAACGCGAATTGGACGAGAAAGACCTCGTGATATGTGATGCCAAAGGGGCGCAATGCCTCGGTGGTGTTTTTGGCGGACTGGATTCGGGTGTGAGTTCCGAAACCACCGACATCTTCCTTGAATGTGCCTATTTCAACCCCACTTATGTGCGAAAAACGGCTCGTCGCCACGTATTGAGCACCGATTCCTCGTTCCGCTTCGAACGTGGATGCGACCCCAACGACACGGTGCAAGTGCTGAAGCGTGCCGCATCCCTCATCTTGGAATTGGCGGGCGGAAAAGTGGCGGGAACAATCCAGGACGTTTACCCTCAGAAAATAGAAAATGCCGTCGTTGAATTAACTTACGAGAAAGTAAATTCTCTGATTGGAAAAGAGATAGATTCCAATACGGTCATAAGTATTCTTGACAGTTTGGAAGTAGAAATTTTAGAAGAAACTGTCGAAGACTTGAAGCTAAGCATTCCCACTTACCGTGTGGATGTGACGCGTGACGTGGACGTGATCGAAGACATTCTTCGCATCTATGGCTACAACAACATCGAATTCGGCGAATCCTTGAATTCGAACTTGTCGTACCAGTCGCCAACCGACAAGAGCTACGACTTGCAAACCCTGATTTCCGAGCAGTTGACTGGAAGCGGCTTCCACGAGATATTGAACAATTCGCTCACGAAAGAGGCTTATTATCAAGCATCAGAGACATATCCGGTTGCCAACAACGTGAAAGTCATCAATCCCTTGAGCGCAGACCTGAGCGTATTGCGCCAAACCTTGCTGTTTGGAGGATTGGAAAATGTGGCCTACAACCGCAACCGAAAGAATGCCGACATCCGTTTCTATGAATTTGGAAACGTATATCGCTTCGACGAAGAAAAGAGAAACGAAGAGAATCCAACGGCTCAATATTCGGAAGAGACGCACCTTGGCTTGTGGCTTTCGGGAAATTCCATTGCCAATAGCTGGGCGCATCCCACCGAAAAGTCAACCGTTTACCACCTGAAAGCATATACGGAAAACATTCTGGCCCGCTTGGGTATTTCGCTCTCGGCGGTGACTTACGTTCCATTCAAAAATGAGATTTTCAGTGCTGCACTTAGTATCACGGAGAAAAACAAGGAAGTGGGCATCTTGGGAATTGTTTCCAAAAAGACTCTGAAACAAAGCGAGATTGACGACGAAGTGTTCTTCGCCGAACTCAATTGGACAGCCTTGATGAAGTCGATCCGCAAGAACAAGATCACTTATGCCGAAATATCAAAATTCCCGGAAGTGAAGCGCGATTTCGCGTTGCTTGTGGACAAATCAGTGCCATTCGCCGACATTGAACGCGTGGCAAAAAAGAACGAGAAAAAATTCCTGAAGAGCGTTTCGCTGTTTGACGTGTACGAAGGGAAAAACCTGCCCGAAGGCAAAAAATCGTATGCCGTCAACTTTGTGCTTCAAGACGAAGTAAAAACCTTGAACGACAAACAGATTGAAGCGGTGATGACGAAGATTCAAAAAGCCCTGGAAGGAGAGCTGGGAGCGCAGTTGAGGTAATGTGCTAATTTAGAAAGACAAACAAAACGACAATAACATTTTATGGGAAGAGCATTTGAATACCGTAAAGCAACCAAAATGAAAAGATGGGGCAACATGGCCCGCGTCTTCACCAAGTTAGGGAAACAAATCACGATGGCCGTGAAAGAAGGCGGTCCGGACCCTGATACCAATCCCCGCTTGCGCGTGTTGGAACAACAAGCCAAGAAGGAAAACATGCCGAAGGAAAACGTGGAACGTGCCATCAAGAAAGCTACTTCGAAAGACGAAGCCGACTACAAGGAAGTGGTGTACGAAGGATATGGCCCGTTTGGAATCGCCATCGTGGTGGAAACTGCCACCGACAATCCTACTCGCACCGTTGCCAACGTGAGAAGCTATTT
>MKRS01000551.1 GCA_001897035.1 Bacteroidales bacterium 45-6 | reverse complement strand
AAGAGGGAAGGTATAGGGCATAAGGCCTTATTGCAGTTGCAGGTTACAGGTCGCAGGTTCGCCTTACACCCATGGCTTACCCTACCCCTTCTACCTTATTCCTTACCGATACAATCTAAAAAACAACATAGACAATATTCCCGTCAGCATTACAAACTTCACGGCCCCGCTAAGATACCCGAAATCAGATGCATTGGCAGCAAGATACAATTTCCTTGTTACCCAAAGTAAAGGCACTACGATCAGCAGCATGCAGTATAATATGCTCCACCACCAGCCCAGGTATGCCGCATACACCTGGATGCCCAGTAACGCCCCGGTAAGCGCCATAAGCCAAACACCGGCAAACACTTTTGATACCTGTATTCCCCATACCACCGGCATGGTCTTGCAACCGTAACGGGCATCTCCTTCTATATCTTCCATGTCTTTGATCACCTCTCTTATCAGTGAAATGACAAATGCAAAACCCGCATATAAGAAAGCCAGCCGCATGATCCTGTTGTGCACATGCGGCGACATTACATCAGGCATGTTCCAGCCCGGCAAACGATTATCCGACACATAGTCAACAAAAAAGAAAACTACCAATACCACCCATGCGGTAAGCAATGAAATCATCACATTGCCTGACAGCAGCTTTTTTTTGAAAGTAGTAGAATATACCCAGAGTAAAAGCACGCATACCACATTGGAAAAACCTATCAGCCAGTTACGTGTTACAAAAGAAATATAAAATCCCATTACCACCCCTGCGGTAGAAAAAAGCCAGTGCCAGATGATCGCCCGCCTCCGTGGGATTATCTTCTCTACTATAATACGGCCGGGTTTGTTTACCTGGTCAATATTCAGGTCAAAATAATCATTGATGACATAGCCGCCCGCCGCAATACAAACAGATGAAATGACCAGCAGCACAAACAAATGAAACTCATCCGCAAAAAAAACATCGGGATGCGTGGAAGGATAAAGGATACAGAAATAAAACAGGAACTGCGTTACAGCAATAAATATAAGATTGGGAAACCTGATAAGTTTAAGCAATGCCTTCAGTTTCATCCTTACATCTTTTGGCATGAAGTTAAATGCAGGACGGGGAAAAGCGAAATCAATTTGACAGACGGGTGTCAGGGTTTAATTTTTCAGGTATTCTGCCAATACCGGCGCCAGCTTTCCATACCCGGTGGCATTGGGATGCAGCCCATCGCTGAACAGCGCTTCGTTGATCTTTCCGCCGGAAGCGAGCAATATTTTTCCGGGATC
>MKRS01000550.1 GCA_001897035.1 Bacteroidales bacterium 45-6 | reverse complement strand
CCCCCGGAAGATCAAATGCAAGATTCAGATGGAAGACGATGAAATTGCGTCGCTCAGAAATTATTTAAAAAGAATTTTATCGGCGTATGCCGAAAACAAATAAGTTGTCAAAAAGGTTATATATGAGTAAGAATTTGGAAGAAGCCCTCCACTGGAGGTATGCAACAAAAAAATTTGATCCCTCTAAGAAGGTAGATCAAAAGTTAGTAGATAAAATCATCGATGCAGCATTGCTGACACCGACATCGTCTGGATTGCATCCGTTTCGGGTTTTTGAAATACGAAACCAAGACATCAAGAACAAGATGGTGCCCATAGCGATGGGTCAGGAACAAGTGGCCGATGCTTCGCATGTGCTGGTATTTGCTGTTTGGGATAATTACACGGCAGAGCGAATCGACCATGTCTTCGCGGAAATCACAGAAAAAAGAAAGGTGGAAACCGGAAGATACAATGCCTATGTGGAAAGGTTGAAGGCGGCATACCTGAACAGGGATGCGAGACTCAACTACGAGCATACTGCTCGTCAAGCCTATATCGGGCTGGGATTTGCCATGGCAATGGCCGCTGAACTGGAAGTGGATTCAACACCGATGGAAGGATACATTCCGGAGCAATTGGACGAACTGCTTGGCTTGGAGAAGCTGGGACTGCGGAGCGTGCTGGTATTGCCGCTCGGATACAGGGACGAAGCCAACGACTGGCTGCTCAATTTAGCAAAAGTGCGCCCCTCGAAGGAAGAGTTCCTGACCGTGATCGAATAAGGAATACGTAATTAATTTAATAATAACGAGAACTTTAAAACTAATCAAAAAAAGAAATTATGGCAACAATCACTTTCAAAAAAGAATTGAGTGTAAGTGTAGCAGGCGAACTTCCTGCAAAAGGAACAGCAGCTCCAGGTTTTACATTGGTGAAAGGCGACCTCTCTGAAGTTAGCTTGGCAGACCTGAAAGGCAAGAAGGTGCTTTTGAACATTTTCCCAAGCATCGACACAGGCGTTTGCGCTGCTTCTGTTCGCAAGTTCAACAAGGAAGCCGCTGGCTTGGACAACACCCTTGTGTTGGCTGTGTCGGTTGACCTCCCGTTTGCAGCCGGCAGATTTTGTGCCGCTGAAGGAATCGACAACGTGGCACCTGCTTCCGCCTTCCGCAGCCCCGAATTTGCACAGGCTTATGGCGTGCTGATGGCTGATGGCCCATTGAAGGGACTTTTGGCCCGTTCAGTAGTAGTCATCGATGCAGATGGAAAAGTAGCTTACACACAGCTTGTTCCTGAAGTAACGGAAGAACCAAATTACGAAGCTGCCCTGGCTGCCTTGAAATAAGAAATCTCCCAAAGATAAATACAATTGATTTTACAAAAGCCTTCTATTCAAACGAGTAGAAGGCTTTTCTTATATTAATACCATCCGACTTATGTCTCATGAAATAACAAAAACCGGCTAGCATATATTCAAATCCTATCTCGATTGGATGTTATTGATGATTCCAATCACATCTTGCTCTCCCAAACCCGCATCGTGCGCAGACTGATAGCTTTCGATCAGCGATTGGGACAGGGGGAAATTGGCTCCAGCCTTTTGAGCGAGCAGAATATCCTTCAACATGAGGTCAAGCGCAAAGGCCGGAGCAAAATCATTTTCAAGCAGCAGTGGCGTCTTCACCTTGGTGGCACCGCTTCCGGTAGCACTTTCGTTGATGATGTCCAGAATATCCTTCCTGTTCACGCCTAATTTTTGGGACAAGAGAACAGATTCCGCCAAACCTTGATAAATGATGGACACGAAATAGTTGACGCACAGCTTGGCTGCCAAGCCCTTGCCGTTTTCGCCCAAATGCTTAGTTGTTTTTCCCAGCTTTTCAAAATACGGCAATGCACGCTGCAAATCAGCCTTGTCTCCGCCAACCATGATCGTCAAAGTGCCTTCGGTGGCTGGCTTGGTGCTTCCGGCAACGGGCGCATCCAAGAAACCGGCTTCTTTCGCCTTGATAGAATTGGCGATGGAAATGCTCAATTCGGGAGAAATCGTACTCATGTCCACAAACAATTTTCCTTGAATATCCCGAGTCATAATCTCGTCATACACAGCCTTGCAGGAGGCATCGTTTGTGAGCATCGTAAATACAATGTCAGATTGCAAAACCAAATCGCGGATCGATCCGGCCACACTTGATTTTTCCTCAAAATCCTTGGCTTTGGCAGCAGTCCTGTTGTAAACAGCAAGCGGAAATCCCGCCTTCTCAAGATTCTTAGCCATGGGATGCCCCATATTTCCAAGCCCAATAAATCCTACTTTTTCGATTTTCATATTTCGTGATAATTTCTATTTTCAGTTTCTGATATTTTGAATAAAATTACAATTCTTCGGGCAAAACAATTGAATAAAGCCGTTAAACATTGAGCTGGAAATGTTATTTTCTATTCGCAGAAAGTGAACAAAGGCTAACCTTAAACGATATTGTCCAAATAATTTTGCAAACTTTCCACATACCTCCCCACATGCAACCCATCCACAAAAGCGTGGTTCACTTGAACGGAAAACGGAAGCAAAATCCGATCCCTGTCCTCAAAATATTTTCCCCACGACACCCGTGGCACGGCATCTTCCCGGTTGAGGCTGATGGTATGCGAGAGATGGGTGAACGACACCCAGGGCAAGCAGGTAATATATACCAGGTCGTCTCTACCAGCTATTTCATCCATCGGGAAATAGACCGTCTGCGCCTGATTCTTGGCGTCCGATTTCTTTACAAAATCGACAAGCGTCTCTTCCATCTCCACCAGCAGAAATTTAAACAAGTCATCACTTGGCAGCATGTCCGTGAAGGACGGATGCAGCCTGTCGTGAAGGATAACTTTACCATCCCGAATCCGATATTTGAACTCGTCCATATCGTTCATTACGGAGGTAGAAGCAAATATCATCGAATAATAAAACGACAGATGATTCGCCCGAGTGAATCGAACAAAATTGGTGACGTCCAAATTCATACAAACATTGTACTGCGGATAATCCATCCGCCCAAAAAATTGGTAGTGCTCCCTGCGTTTCCAGTTTTCAACGTCGATGTATTTCATAGCCTCGAAAGAATATCAAAAGGGTAAATCAATCAAATTAGTTACACGAAGATACAAAAAACTGCCTTATCCCCAGATAGGATAAGGCAGCTTGTTTCTTTAGCCGGAACGGAATTATTTCAAATCCGTCGTCTTGATCTTGTCCATGTCGCCGTAATCCAGATTTTCGCCACCCATTCCCCAGATAAACATGTAGTTGCTCGTGCCAGCACCGCAATGCACCGACCAAGGTTCGGCAATAACGGCCTGTTCGTTTTTCACCCAAATGTTGCGGGTTTCCTGCGGCTCTCCCATGAAATGCGCCACCACCTGGTTTTCTGGAACTTGGAAGTAGAAGTAAGCCTCCATCCGGCGCATGTGCGAGTGGGCGGGCATGGTGTTCCACACACTACCAGTTTTCAACTCGGTAAGCCCCATTTGCAACTGGCAAGTGGGCAGCACATTGTTCACAATCAGCTGATTGATGACACGGTCGTTCGATTCAGGAAGCGAACCAGCGTTCTTCACCACAGCATCTTTGGTCGTAATCTTTTTGGTGGGATAATTCTTGTATGCTGGAGTGGAATTAAAATAAAATTTGGCTGGACTTGCCGGATTGTCGGAACTGAAAACAATTTCATCCGATCCGCAACCAACGTACAGGGCCTCCTTAAAGCCCAATGAATATTCCGTGTTTCCCACCTTCACTTTTCCGGGAGCACCTACGTTGATGATACCGATTTCTCGGCGAGCAAGGAAGTTTGGCGATTTCAAAGGATCAATCGTTTCCAATTTCAAGGCTTGCGTGACGGGAAGCGCACCCCCAAGGATGAATCTGTCCACCAGCGTGTATGTGATGTGAATCTTGTCTTTTTCGAAGATATTCTCTACCAGAAATTCCTTTCTGAGCTTTTGCGTGTCGTAATTTTTCACATCGTCTGGAGCGTGGGCGTAACGAACCTCGTAGTTCACAGTTTGTGCAGCCACGGCCAATGCGGCAAGAGCTAAACTCAGGGATAAGAAAAGTCGTTTCATGTTTTATTGCTTTATTGTAATGATAAGTAACAAATAAATGATATGATTTGTCCTGATTTTGGTATGGTGCAAATGTATAAAAATCTGCCCTAAAGTACAAGCTTCTGCTTCTAAAACAAAGGCCTTCTCCCTCCCATGCAAGGCCACGAGGGCGAAACGCGCAACACAGACAAAGGGTAGATGTTCAAATCGTGACATTCCTTACCCGGAAGAGCGATCATCTTCCATTCTAAGACTGCAAATTATTGTTATTCGGGGGGAAATCAAATGGGAGAAACACACTTTTTTTTGTAAATTTGCAACCCGAACAAAATGGGTCAACGATTCACAAACAATGGGTCGTTTGGAGAATTTGAGATCAGAAGCATATTTTATAAGAATGAAAATAGAGAAAAAACTTCAGAATATTGTTGTTAGCGCGATTCAGGCACTTTACGGACAAAGCGTTCCGGAAGAAACTGTGCAGTTGTCGAAAACGAAGAAAGACTTCAAGGGGCATCTGACCTTGGTGGTGTTTCCCTTCCTGAAAATTTCCAGGAAAAATCCGGAACAAACCGCTCAGGAAATCGGGGAATACCTCCGCGACAATACAATTGAAGTATCCGATTTCAATGTCATCAAGGGATTTCTAAACATTACAATCGCCCCATCCTCGTGGTTGGAATTGCTCGACGAGGTGAATTCAAACCCCGGCTACGGCTTCTCTTCCGAGACTCCCGAATCTCCCTTGGTGATGATCGAATATTCCTCACCCAATACCAACAAGCCCTTGCACTTGGGCCACATCCGCAACAATTTGCTGGGATTCTCCCTTTCGAGGATTCTCTCGGCGAATGGAAACAAAGTGGTGAAAACCAACATCGTGAACGACCGTGGAATCCATATCTGTAAGTCGATGCTGGCATGGAAAAAATGGGGCAAAGGCGTTACACCTGAGTCGTCCGGCAAAAAAGGCGACCATTTGGTGGGCGACTTTTATGTCCTTTTCGACAAACATTACAAGGAAGAAATAAAAAAACTGATTGCTGAAGGTCAAACAGAGGAAAGCGCCAAGAAAAATGCCCCGCTGATACTCGAAGCACAAGACATGCTCCGCCAGTGGGAAGCCGGCGACAAGGAAGTGGTGTCTCTCTGGGAAACCATGAACTCGTGGGTGTATGCCGGTTTTGACCAAACTTATAAAGTGCTGGGCGTAGATTTTGACAAGATATATTACGAATCAGAAACCTACTTGACGGGAAAAGATGTTGTGCTGGAAGGTTTGGAAAAAGGGATTTTCTTCCGCAAGGAAGACGGCTCGGTGTGGGCAGACCTCACGGGCGACGGCCTCGACCAAAAGCTCCTCCTCCGGGGCGACGGAACGTCTGTTTACATGACACAAGACATCGGCACAGCTAAACTTCGATTCGACGACTACCCCATCAACAAAATGGTGTATGTGGTGGGAAACGAGCAGAATTACCATTTCCAGGTGCTTTCGATCTTGCTCGACAAGCTCGGGTTCGAATTCGGAAAAGGCCTGACCCATTTTTCTTATGGAATGGTGGAATTGCCCGAAGGGAAAATGAAATCACGCGAAGGAACGGTGGTGGATGCCGACGACCTGGTGGAAGAGATGGTGAACACGGCTCGTGAAACCTCCAAAGAACTGGGAAAATTGGACAATTGCACCCCAAAAGAAGCCGAAGAAATATCCCGGACTGTGGGACTTGGAGCCTTGAAATATTTCATACTGAAGGTGGATCCCCGCAAAAACATGACTTTCAACCCGAAAGAGTCGATCGATTTCAACGGAAACACGGGGCCTTTCATCCAGTACACCTACGCCCGCATCCGCTCGGTATTGCGCAAAGCGGAAGAAGCAGGAATCAACATTACCGAACGTATTTCCGGGGATTTGAATCTGTCAGAAAAAGAAGAATCGTTGATTCAGAACCTGGCCGACTTTGCAGCCATTGTGAAGCAGGCAGGCGAGGAGTACAACCCCGGACTGATTGCAAACTACGTGTATGAATTGGTGAAAGAATACAATCAGTTCTACCACGATTTTTCCATTCTGAAAGAAGAAAACCAAGCGTTGCGCAATTTCCGCCTCTTGCTGTCGAAAAACGTGGCCGCCACAGTGAAGAAAAGCTTCTGGATGCTCGGAATCGACGTGCCAGAGAGAATGTAAAGCCGAATTGGGAAAGGGTGGGACTTGCTTTTTTGACAATTTCCGCCTACATTCCCCAACAATATATCAAAGAGTAATCAAAGTCTTGCTTCTGGATTGGGATCAAGATTCTGGTTACTTCTGTTTTTTTTTATTACCTCAACAAAGCCTTTATAAAATGAAAACATTGCTTCAACTTCAAAAAGACGAGATAACAAGCAGCCTGCTCTACGAGATGCTGGGTAGGAGGAGCAAAGACGAACGCAACAAACGGGTATTCGTGAAGCTCGCAGCACAGGAGAAACGCCATTACAACTTCTTGGCCAGACACACCAAGAAAGAAGTGCTTCCGAGTCAATTCCTGCTGTTTGTCTATGGCATTTTTGCAACCATTCTGGGAAATACATTTGTGCTGAAAATGATGGAGCGTTCGGAAGGAGATGCACAGCAGAACTATGCACCATACACTAACTTGGAAGGCATCGACGCAATAATAAAAGAAGAGGAGGCACACGAAAACCAACTATTCGACATGCTCAAC